>JACCYW010000398.1 GCA_013696275.1 Chloroflexota bacterium
GTCCAGTTGACACGGGCGGGCGGCGGACCGGCCGCCACAGCAGCTGTCACGCTGGCCCGGCTGGGTGTGCCGGTGGCCTTCGTCGGCGCCGTCGGCGACGACCCCGCCGGTCGATCGATCCTCCGCGCGCTGGCCGACCGGGGCGTGCAGGTGGATGGTCTGCGGATGGTGCCTGGTGCCCGTTCTCCGGAGAGCATCATCCTGGTCGATGAGTCGGATGGCGCGCGCGCCATCGCCGCGTATGCCGGGACAGCCGGTGGCCCGTCGGTCGATCGAGACGTGGAACGGCTCTGCCGGGGCGCGCGCTGGGTCCACCTGGACCACATCGGTGAACCTGCCACACGAGTGCTGCGGCGCCTGCTGGGTCAAGAGGGCGACGGCACCGGGCCGCGCTGGTCGCTGGACGGTGGCAACCACATCGATGGCCTGGGATTGGCCGGTCTCGACCTGTACGGCCCGACCTGCGCGACGCTCCTTGCCCGGTCCGCCAGTCCATCCCTGGACGGAGCGCTGCAGGCAGCTATCGACGAGGGATGTGGCGCGGTGGTGGCGACGCGCGGGCGACATGGCGCCCGCGCCCTGGTCAGCGGCGAACGCCCGTTCTCCATCGCCGGCTTCACGCTGCCGGTGATCAGCACCCTGGGTGCCGGCGACGTCTTCCACGGAGCACTTCTGGCCGGGCTCTTGGATGGTCGCGACCTGGCGGAAGCGATCGGTCGGGCCAACCTCGCGGCGGCCCTCTCGACTGCGGCGCTGGATGGTCGTTCGGCCATCCCAACCCGCCGCGAGCTTGACCGCGCCTGGGTGGCCCAGCGATCCGAGGCCGGAACGAGCCACGAAGCGGCGACCGTGAGCGGCTCGCCGTGAGGGCCTCGCCGTTGCCACAGGACCTATCCTCGATCGCTCGGCCGTCCGGCGCCTTCGCCATGGTCGCAGCCGACCAGCGCGAGTCACTGCGGACGATCTACCGCGATGGGACAGGCATCTTGGTTGGCGACGAGGTGCTCAGGGCCTTCAAACGGGCGGCCGCCCGGGTGCTCTCGCCGCACGCCTCGGCCATCCTGCTCGATCGACTCTACGGGCTGCGTGCCGACCTGCGGGCTGAGGAGGTCGATCCGGACTGCGGGCTGATCATCGCCGCCGATTCCCTCGTCCAGCTGCCGGGCGAGCCGGTGACCGACACGGACCTTGATGCGGGACTCGATCCGGTGGTCGCGCGCACCGCCGGGGCGGTCGCCCTGAAGCTGCTGGTGATCTGGCGTGATGATGCTGAGCGCGACCGTCGAGAGCGCCTGGCTGGCGACTTCATCGAGCTGTGCCGCGGTGGTGGACTGATCTCCATCGTCGAGGCCATCGTGCGTCGGCCGGTCGGGTCATATGGTGAGTGGGATCGCGAGGCAGCGGCTCGCGAGGCTGCTCGAGAGATGGGTGCGCTGAAGCCCGACCTGTACAAGGCGGAGATGCCTTTCCTTGGCCAGGCTGAGGCTTCGGTCATGGCTGACGCGAGCCGCCAGCTGAGCGAAGCTGCTGGCGGACCGTGGGTGGTCCTCTCAGCGGGCGTCCGTCCGGACCGCTTCGAGCCGGCCGTGGAGGCAGCGTGCCAGGGCGGTGCGTCAGGCTTCCTCGCCGGCAGGGCGATCTGGTCCGATGCAGTGTCGATCGAGCGAGTCGAACAACGGCTCACCGAAGTGTCGGTGCCGCGCCTGGAACGACTCGGTGCGCTGGTCGATGGGATGGCGCGGCCATGGTGGAGCGCGCGACGGCCGCGGCCGTGATGACCACCATCCACGTGGGTGGCGCAGGGGCGGCGTCTTGTGCCGGATGGGCACCACGGCGCCACGGCCGTGGCGGGTTGTCGCCATCCCGTGCCGGTGAGCACTCAGCTGAGCATCTGGCACGAGATTGGTCGTTAGTGCTGCTCCTTAGCTTGGTCATGCCCCTATGACAGGGACCAGCCGGACGTCTGCGCTGCGAAGCGGCGTCGCCAGGCACGGTCAGAGGGTGACGATGATGGCCTCGTTGGCGGTCAGCTCGAGGCGGCTCAGGTCGACGGACTCGCCGGGCTGACGGCTGGTCTCGGTCGACAACCGCAGCCGACCTTGGGCGCCGATCCGGCCGCGTGCGGCCGCCACAAGGTCGTGCTGGCCGGCCTGCGCGCCGCACCCGACGATGACAAGCAAGCGCTCACCCGTCACCTCGCGGAGGTACGCGAACAGGTTGCTTTCGAGCGGCGTGTCCAGCCCCCGGTAGGTGCCGCCAAGCAGCGCCGGACTGGCTGCGCGCTCCGCGATGAGGCGCCGGTATAGCGAGAAGAGCGACGTGGCATCTGCCGCCTGATCAGCTACGTTCACGCGCCTGGTATCGCCGATGGGCAGCCACGGCCGGTCGGAGGAGGTGAAGCCAGCCCCTGGTGCATCACGCCACTGCATCGGCGTCCGTGCTGCGTCCCTGCCCGCTCGGTCGTGTTCGGCTCCCACCGGGACTGGCACGTCGGCCATACCGATCTCTTCGCCCATGTACAGGACCGGCGTGCCGCGCAGCGTCAGCGACAGCACGGCGGCCGCCCGGAGGGCTTCCGCCCCGAAGCGCGTGGCATGTCGCCGGTTGTCATGATTCGATAGCGCCCGGCAGGGCCAACCGTGAGCGGGCAGGCTTGCCTCCGCCGTCTCCA
>JACCYW010000399.1 GCA_013696275.1 Chloroflexota bacterium
CCATCACCGCGCGTGAGGCGGTGGAAGCCGAGCGCGAACGCCTGGAGGCCTTCCACGCCTGACGCCAACCCATCCTGCCTCCCGGCGCCCTTGCGAGCCACCTCGCCGGCTGGTAGCGTCCGACGGATGAGGGCTGGCGCCGTGGGCGCGCTCGTGTGCCTGTTCGCAGCTTGGTCGATGGTGGGCACGGTCACCCCGGCCAGGGCGGTAGAAGGCCCGTGTGTGCCTGTCGTGCGGACGTTGGCCAACGGGGATCCCGGGACGACGGACGGCGCTATGCGCATCAGCGTCGACGGCCTGGGCGCCTTCGGGTCCACCTCCGTCGGCGGCCAGGGGGTGCTCTTCGATCCGCTCGGAGCTATCGAAGCGGCCGACACCGTCTACTCCTCCAACCTCTACTTGAGCTCGCTCGGGCAGCTACTGGCCGACGACTGTGACCCGCTGGTCGATGTCATCAGCGAATCACCCACCTCGCTGGTGACCGAGGCCGACTTCGGCGACCTATCGGTGCGCCTGGACCAGACGGTCGATCCGGTGAGTGGTGAGGGCAGTCGCCTCAGCCAGCGCTACTCCATCACGAACCAGGGCGCGGGTCCGCTGACGCTGGCGCTCGTCCGTCACCTGGACGGCGACCTGCAGTTCGACGGCTCCTTGGCCGATGGAGCGGCTGCTGCCCGTGACGGCTCGGTCCTTTTCGAGTTCGATGCCAGCGACGACCCGCGTCGGCCGAGCACTTACGTCGGCATCTCGGGCGAGCTGGGAGCGGACGGGACGCCTGGTCGTTGGACGGTGCAGCCCTTTTCCTACTCGGGCGCGATAGTCAGTGCGTCCGGTATCCCGGTCGCCGACTCCGGCACCGTCTCTGGCGATGGTGATGGCGACGGAGTGGTCGACGCCCCGTACGACATCACACTCAGCCAGCACTGGGACACCACCCTCGCCGCCGGCTCCTCAGCGGAGTTCCTGACCGTGACCCGGTTCGGGGCGGGTGCACCAGCCAGCGTCCTGGGGTCCGGGGAGCCGCTGCGCGAATCGGTGCCGAGTCCGGCTGAGGTGAGCCTTGACCCGGTAGTCCTGGCCCAGAGCGCGGCTATCGCAGCCGGCGTGGTGATCCTGGCGCCCTTCCCTGCGGTGCTCTTCAACAGCACCATGGAGGCGCACTACACAGAGGTCATGGGCTGGCTCCGCATCCTCCGGCTGCGACTCGGCGCCCTGAGTGCATTCGTGCCGCTATGGGCCAGGCGCCGATCGCAGTCGGGTGACAGCTCCGCCACTGCCGAGCCCGCGCTCGAGCGCCGCACGGAGGGTGGACTGTGGCGCTCACCGGTGGGCATCATCGTCTTCCTTCTGGCGAGCGGCCTGTTGTATGGCCTGCTCGACCCGACCTTCGGACTGGATCTGGTCTCGGTCGGGACCTTCCTGGGGCTGGTCGGTGGCTTGGCCGTGGTCCTTCTCGCCTTCGGCATCCCCATCTTTCGGACCTACCAGCGAAAAGGCGTGCCTTTCTTCGTCCAGGCGCTGCCTGGCACCCTGCTCATCGGCATCGCCTGCGTACTGATCACGCGGCTGACCGACTTCCAGCCGGGGTACCTGTACGGGTTGGTCATCGGTCTCGTGGCCGCCCGTGAGATGAGTCGGGCGGACGAAGGCCGCACGGTGGCGCTGGCCAGCGGCGTCCTGCTAGCCACGTCCATGGTCGCCTGGCTGATGCTGCTCTTCCCGGTACCGTCCTTCAGTGCCGCCAACGACGTCCAGGCCATCGCCGTCGGCACGGCTCTGGCCACGATAGTGGTCAGCGGGCTGGAGGCGGCCGTGTTCGGCCTGCTGCCGCTTCGGTTCCTGCCCGGCGAGAAGATCTTCCGTTGGGACAAGCGGATATGGGCGGCCCTGTTGGCGCTCGGCATGTTCGGCTTCGCCCATGTCCTGATGGATCCGACCACCAGCTACCTGGCCGATGAGTCGCGCACACCCTTCTTGACGATAGTGGTGCTGCTGGCCTTCTTCGGGCTTGCGTCGGTCCTCTTCTGGGCTTACTTCCGATACCGATCGCCGCGGGTCGAGCTGACCCCTCCGCCGACCGATCCAGCCGCGGCCGGCTGACGGCGGCCGCGACCGAACCTCAGCTCATCGCTTGACCGCGTTCAGCCGGGAAGCTTGGCCGCCAGCACGTCGAGCTGCTGGATGTCCGGCGGCTGGGAGAGAAGGTCGTCCGCCTGCTGCATGAGCGCCGCGGCGATCGGGCCGTTGAGATGCGCCTGGCGCCCGGAGTCGTCCGGAAAGGCATCGAAGATGTAGAAGGTCGAGCCCTGGCGCACGGCGAACCAGGCCGTGGTATCAGCTTCCTGCTGGGCTAACGGTAGAGCTCCCTCCAGGAAACTCTGTACGTCCGACTCGCGGCCTGGCTTGGCCTCCATCCGAGCGAGCAATCCTACGGTCACCATCTTGGCGGCTCTCCTGTCCCTTGGGCGATCAGCGCGTCCACTCCCGATAGGGTAACCGCATCGGTTCCAATGGCTTGTCAATACCCTGTCAATGGCATATCGGGTTTGTCAACAGGGCTGGCAGGCTGTATGATCGCGCGTGAGCGCCTTGTCAAGTCTTGACAAGGCCGTAGGTGTGTCAGGGTCCCTGAGCCACTTCCTTCTTCACACTTCACCAGGAGAGCCATTGTCTGTCGGCGCAGCAGCCGAGATCAAGCAGAAGTTGGACCTTGCCGAGCTCATCGGCGAGTCCGTCGACCTGCGCAAGTCGGGCGCGAGCTTCAAGGGCCTCTGCCCGTTCCACGGTGAGAAGACACCCAGCTTCTATGTCACGCCTGCCCGTGAGACGTGGAAGTGCTTCGGTTGTGGGCGGGGAGGAGACATCTTCAGCTTCGCGATGGAGCGCGAGGGGCTCACCTTCCCCGATGCTCTGCGCCGCCTTGCTGCGCGGGCGGGGGTCGAACTCAGCGAGCGCACCTCGCGCGAGGATGCCCGCCGCAAGCGCCTGCGCGAGACCCTCGAAGCGGCCATCGCTTTCTACCATCAGGTCCTGACGGCTCATCCGAGCGGACAGCCGGCAATGGACTACCTGCGCGGTCGCGGCTTCACCGATTCGACCGTCGAGACGCACCAGTTGGGCTGGGCGCCGGACGCCTGGGACGCACTCGCTCGCCAGCTGATCGATCGCCGTGGCTTCCGTGGCGAGGAGCTGGAGGCATCCGGTCTGGCGACGCGGAGACCCGGCCGATCCAGCGTCTACGACCGCTTCCGTGCTCGCATCATCTTCCCCATCCGCGACCCATCAGGCGGTGCGACCGGCCTTGGCGGCCGCATCCTCGGCACCCCCGCCACGGGCGAGCGCGACCAGGGTCCCAAGTATCTCAATTCGCCGGCGACGCCTCTGTTCGACAAGAGCCGCACGCTCTATCTGATCGATAGAGCGAAAGGTGCCATCCGGCGCACCGGCGTAGCGGTCTTGGTGGAAGGCAACACCGACGCCCTGATGGCCCACCAGCAGGGCTTCGATAACGTCATCGGCAGCTTGGGCACTGCTCTCACGGCCGCCCAGGTGGAGCTTGTGACGCGCTACGCACCGCGCATCGCGCTGGCCTACGACGTCGATCCGGCCGGTCAGGGAGCGGCCACCTTCGGGGCGACCGAGTTGTCGGCGCTCATCGGGGAGATCGAGCGGAGCCCCTACCGCGGACGCCTCACCGATGTCGATGTCGTCCGTCTGCCGTCCGGCAAGGACCCTGACGAGGTCATGCGCCACGAACCCGAGACCTGGCGATCGGCGACGGCCGAGCGCCGACCAGGCGACGAGACCGGACGCCAGCCCATCATGGAGTACCTCATCGATCACTACGCGCAGCGCCACGATCCGCGCACCATCGCGGGCCGCGAGCGACTCGTCAACGCCGTGATGCCGACGCTCCGGCAGGTCGGTGATCCGGTGCGTCGGGACGGCTACCTGCAACTGCTGGCTCGGCGGAGCGGGGTGGAGGAGCGCGTCCTGCTTGAGACGCTGCGCCGTCCGGCGCCAGCCATGGCGGCCGTTCCGAGGGGCGGTGCGGCGGCGGGCCCGGCCAGGCGGATCGACCTGGACGCCGTGATGTCCAGCCCGGACGCCCTCGACCCGCAGGCTGTGGAGCGTGCGCTGGAGCCGATCGAATCGACCCTTCTCCGCCTCGTGCTCATCCATCCCGAGCTCGTCGCGCGACTGGAAGGTCGACTGACCGCCGAGATGCTGGTGACGACACCGGCGCGCGAGCTCTGGCTGGCCATCGTGGCCGGGCTCGGCCAGGACCGCCGCCTGGACCGCACGGGCTTCATGGCGTCGCTGGAGCCGACCATCGGCGCGATAGCCCGGACGCTGTTCGCTCTCTCCGACCCATTGCCAGAGCGGCAGGAGGATCTGATCCTGGAACTCGACCAGTGTCTCCTCCGCCTGGACAAACGCCGGCTGGATGAGCGCTTCGACTATCAACGCGGTGAGCTGGCCGAGGTCGAGTCGGCCGGCGACGGGGCCGCCCGCGAGCGCATCCACCGTGAGATAGAGAGTCTCAGCCGTGAACGCCGGGAACTTGACCAGTTGATGGCCTCGACCACGCTTTTGAACAGACGACGACCCATCGCCGATGGGCTACCGAGTACCGCTGGAGGAACCTTATGACCGCCGACCCTACCGACAAGCTGCTCGTGGCGAGTGTGCTGGAGCGTGGCAAGCGCCGTGATCCGGACGCCGACCTGGTCAGCCCCAAGAATGACGATGACGAGCTCTCCGGAGGCGACGGCGTCTCGGCCGCCGCAGCGCTTGGCGTGGAAGTCGCCGTCGACGAGTCCGAGAAGCAGCCGTGGCAGGAACCGCCTGCCAAGTTGACACCCGAGGAAACGGAAGAGCCGACCCAGGAAGAGCTGGATGCGATCGCCGCCGACATGATCGGCATCGACGATCCCGTGCGGATGTATCTCAAGGAGATCGGCAAGGTGCCGCTTCTCAACGCCGAGGAAGAGGTCGTTCTGGCCAAAGCCATCGAACTCGGCGAGCAGGTCGTGGAGGAGCCGCAGAAGGCCATCCTCTCGCTCTGGGAGTGGACCCTCAACGACACCGAGCGCAAGACCCGCGACAAGTTCCCGCAGCACAGATTGCCCTACAAGGAAGAGAGCGACCGACTGGTGCGTGCATCCTTCGGGGCAGCGCAACCGGATGGCCTACTCCAGCCGACGCCCGATCTGCACCTCGTGAAGGCGCAGCGCGAGACACCGGGTGATGGCACCAAGGGGCTGCTCAAGATCGCCAAGGTCATGGTCGCCGACTACAACGCGGCGCCCGATGCGCCCAAGTTCACCGAGCTCGTCGACTTCGCCTACATGTCCGTCCACAACGGCGACCAGGAGTCGCGCGATAACCCGGGCCTCGTCGCGCTGTACGAATGGACCCGTGAGGTGGGTCACGAGGCGCTTCGGCGTTGGATCATGGCCGGCCACGACGCCGACCTGACCCTCGAGATGGGTTGGGATCCGGAGATGCGGCAGGCGCATATCAAGGCGCGTGATCGCCGGGGTGTGCTGGTTCGCATCGGCCGTGAAGGTCGCGAGCAACTGACCTCGGCCAACCTGCGGCTGGTGGTGTCGATCGCCAAGAAGTACATCGGCCGGGGCATGAGCTTCCTGGATCTGATCCAGGAGGGCAACATCGGTCTGATTCGGGCGGTCGAGAAGTTCGACTATGAGAAGGGCTTCAAGTTCTCGACCTATGCCACCTGGTGGATCCGCCAGGCCATCACCCGGGCCATCGCTGACCAGGCACGGACCATCCGCATCCCGGTCCACATGGTGGAGACCATCAACCGCCTCATCCGGGTCTCGCGCGGACTCCTTCAGGAGCTCGGTCGGGAGCCGACGGTCGAGGAGATCGCGGAGGCGATGTCCAAGGGCCAGGAGGTCCAGGTCACGCCAGACAAGGTGCGCGAGATCATCAAGGTGAGTCAGGAACCGGTGTCGCTGGAGACACCCATCGGTGAGGAGGAGGACTCCCACCTGGGTGACTTCATCGAGGATCGAGGCGCCCTGGCACCGGCCGAAGCGGCCTCGCACCAATTGCTGAAGGAGCAGGTGGAGGCCGTGCTCGACTCGCTCTCGGGCCGGGAACGGCGCGTGCTCCAGCTTCGCTTCGGACTCGAGGACGGGCGTGCCCGGACCCGGGAAGAGGTGGGCAAGGAGTTCAACGTGACCCGTGAGCGCATCCGTCAGATCGAGGCCAAGGCGCTGCGCAAGCTGCGCCATCCGTCGCGGTCCCGGAAGCTCAAGGACTACCTGGAGTAGGACACCTGGGCACGATGCGGGACCGGTAGCGTGCTCCTGGGCGGTGGTCGTCCCGGCGGGCGTACATCGCTGGGCTGTTCGTCCGCGCAGCGGCCCAGCCGACTGGCGAGCTGTCTCCGTGCCTGCGCCCAAGTGCCGATCCGTCCGGCCAGCGGCCCGACTGACCGCTGAGAGCCCGACCAACGTGCCTCCACCGGTCCCTCCGTCCGGCCAGCGGCCCGACTCGACCGACCGTCGTCGAGCGTTCAGGCTACGTCCAGGGCGCTCGCGCAG
>JACCYW010000326.1 GCA_013696275.1 Chloroflexota bacterium
GTCGGTGGCGACGATGAGGTTCGACTCGCCAGGGCGTTGCTCGACGCCATCAGGCCATACCGAACGGTGGCCGTCCGGGGTGGCATCATCGCTGGGAGTCGGGTCGATACCGACGGCCTGACGCGCCTGGCGACATTACCTGGGCGCGATCAGTTGCTGGCTCAGCTGGCGGGCGGCATGGTCGCTCCGTTGGCGACCCTGGCCTCGCTGCTCGCCGCGCCGCTGCGCAACCTGGCCTATGCGTTGGCCCAGGTTCGCGACCAGCGCGAACAGTCGGGCCCACCGGAGCCCGTAGTCGCAGGCGCCCCGGGATCGGAGGCCGCCACCCCGGCGCCCGACGAGCCAGCCGCCACCCCGGCGCCCGACGAGCCAGCCGCCGGATCGCTTGTCTCGACCGATGGTCTTGGACCTGCGGAAACATGAGCACCGGGACTGGCATATCCACCCATCGACCCCTGGAATCAGAGAGGAGACACCAATGGCCACTGTGACCCACGACCAATTGCTCGAGGCCATCGACGGTATGACGATGCTCGAGCTGTCCGATTTCATCAAGAAGTTCGAAGAGCGCTACGGCGTGACGGCAGCGGCGCCTGCCGCGGCCGCCGCTGTGCCGGCCGCCGGTGGACCGGTCGCCGCCGCGGTGGAGGAGCAGTCTGAGTTCAGCGCGGTGCTGACCGAGATCGGGCCGAACAAGATCCCCGTCATCAAGGTCGTCCGCGAGCTCACCGGTCTGGGCCTCAAGGAGGCCAAGGATCTGGTCGACGCGTTTCCCAAGGCGATCAAGGAAGGTGTCGCTCGGGAAGAGGCAGACCGGGTGAAGGCCGCCCTCGAGGAGCAGGGCGCGAAGGTCGACATCCGCTAGCACGGACTCGGGTGGGCGAGGCCGCAAGGTCTCGGGCCCCCTCGGTCGCTCGGCCGAGCGGCCCGTGATGGTCGATCGAAGGGATGCGATCGGCCAGACTCGCGCCGGGACCCTACCGCTGGTCGCCTCTCTCAGGCACATCGCTCGGTGGCGGCAGTGATCCACGGGGACACACACGATGGTCGCTGCGACGATGCGCTGGACGATGCGCTGTTTGACAGCGTAAGGCGCGCTCGCTATCATCACCATTCCGTGAGCGCGGACCCCTTCTGCCTTCGACCCTGTCCGGGGTCGCCCCCTGTCTGGTTCCACTCGTCCTCCGTCCCGTCTCCCTGCTCCGCGAGGTGCGCTTGATGCTGTCCGTCACCGATCCCCGTCGTAACGCCCTTGCCGCGCCCGAGCGAAAGCGCTACGCGCGGATCCCCGAAGTCCTGCCCATACCCGATCTCATCGAGCTCCAGCTGCAGTCGTTCCGCTGGTTCCTTGATCATGGCCTGCGCGAGCTCTTCGATGAGATCAGTCCCATCCAGGACTTCACCGGCAAGGTGATGGAGCTGCGCTTCAAGAGGTACGAGTTCGGTGAGCCCAAGTGGTCCGAGCTCGAGTGCCGGACCCGGGATCTGACCTATTCGAAGCCTCTCTACGTGAGCGTCGAGCTGCTCATCAAGGAGACTGGTGAGATCCAGGAACAGCGGGTCTACATGGGCGACTTCCCGACCATGACCGACCAGGGCACCTTCATCATCAATGGCGCTGAGCGGGTGGTGGTCAGCCAGCTCGTCCGGTCGCCCGGCGTCTATTACACCAGTGTCGAGGATCAGGCCACCGGTCGGTCACTCTTCAGCGCCAAGGTCATCCCGAATCGCGGGGCCTGGCTGGAGTTCGAGACCGGCGCGCGCCATCAGCTCTTCGTCAAGGTCGACCGCAAGCGCAAGCTGGAGGCGACAAAGCTTCTGCGCGCCGTCGGCTGGGACTTCCCGGAAGGGGCCGACCGAACCGACCCGAATGCCTACATGCTGGGCGCCTTCCAGCGAGTCGATACGGACTCGGAGGCACGCTACATACAGGCCACGCTGGACAAGGACAACACCTCGACCCGCCAGGAGGCGCTCATCGAGGTCTACAAGAAGCTCCGTCCGGGTGATCCGCCGACCGGGGACAATGCGGAGAAGCT
>JACCYW010000331.1 GCA_013696275.1 Chloroflexota bacterium
CGAGGTCATAAGGATGCGGCTGGCTTGACGAGCTTCGGACTCCGGGTCACCTGCTTCGAGACGTCGGCGCGCTTCGATCTCCTTGACGAAGGGTAAGCGAGTCCCACTGGTTGCTGTCGCTCGGCGAACTCACCCGCGCGGCCAGGAAGTCCTCCCAGGTCCGGCGGCCTACGGCGCGGTCCGGGGCCAGGTTCGCGCCGGCCCGGAACGCGCGGGCAGCCTTGCCTGGCAGCGTAAGCGGGAAGATCAGTCGGTGCTTGCCGACGGCCTGCAGGTACCCGCGGAGCAGCTCGGCCATCTCGTACACCCGCGGTCCATTTGAGTACGGCCGACCATGGCGACCGTCGCCCCTCCACCAGCGCCTGCCCGGCGACCCGCGTGACGGTGCGACCAGGTAGGTACGCGTCGTACTCGAGCGGGACGACCTCGTGATCGAGGAGTGTCGCCTTCGGGGCGCCGAGCGCTCGCCGTGCGATCCGCGTCAGCTGCCCGTCATCGAAGCCGATCATCGGCCGATGCTAGTCGCTGCTCGGACGGTGCCGGCTAGCGGATCCGAGGTTGACAGACGGCTGATACAACCGTATGGTTGTATCCATGGACAACGCCTTGGACATCGACCGCGTCTTCGGCGCACTCGCCGATGCCACCAGGCGTGACATCGTCCGCCGTGCGATCGGCGGCCAGGAGGGCGTCGCGGAGCTGGCGGGCCGCTACCCGATGAGCTTCGCGGCGGTGCAGAAGCACGTCGCCGTGCTCGAGCGCGCCGGCCTGGTCACCAAGCAGCGGATGGGACGGTGCAAGGTCGTCCGTACCAACAGCGAGGGGCTTAGCGTGGCGCGACGCCTGCTCGACCGATACGAGGAGTCGTGGCGCGGGCGGATCGACCGCATGACCGAGCTCGTCACCGACACGAAGGAGAAAGACGTATGACCGTCACCGCCGTTCGCAAGGATCCCGAGGCGCTGACCATGACCATCACCGCGGAGTTCGACACCTCCCCCGAGCGGGTCTGGAAGCTGTGGGAGGACCCGCGGCAGCTCGAGCGCTGGTGGGGTCCACCCACATACCCGGCCACGGTGGACTCGCACGATCTGCGCCCCGGCGGCCGCGTGGAGTACTACATGACCGGGCCAGAGGGCGACCAGCCACGCGGGTACTGGGAGATCGTCGAGGCCGATGCGCCGCACTCGCTCGTCTTCCGCGACGGCTTCGCCAACGACGACGGCACACCGAACGCCGGCCTCCCGGTCGTGACCGCCCGGGTGACGATCGCAGACCTCGGCAGCGGACGCACGCGCATGTCGATCGAGAGCACCTTCCCGAGCGCCGAGGCGATGGAGCAGGTACTGGCCATGGGCATGGAGGACGGGCTGAAGCAGGCCGTCGGCCAGATCGATGCCATCCTCGCCGAGGATCCGGTCGCGAGCCGCTGACCGGCGGCCGACCGCGATGAGTCCACTGGCCACCGCCCACGACATCACCACAGCGAGAGAGGGACCATGACCACCATGACGGAGCCGATCACGAAGTCCATCGAGGCCGACGGGGCGACGCTGACCTACGATGTGCGGCCCAGCGAGGCTACCACCGAGCCGGTCCTGCTCCTGATCGGTTCGCCGATGGGCGCCGCCGGCTTCGGCACGCTGGCGGGGCACTTCGCCGACCGCACCGTCGTGACCTACGACCCGCGGGGCGTCGAGCGAAGCCATAAGGCCGACCCGACCAGCGAGTCGAAGCCCGACGAGCACGCCGATGACCTGCATCGGCTCATCCAGGCGCTCGATGTCGGGCCGGTCGACCTCTTCGCGAGCAGCGGTGGCGCCGTGAATGCCCTGGCGCTGATATCGAAGCATCCGGAGCAGGTGCGCACGCTCGTGGCCCACGAGCCGCCGCTCGCCTCGATCGTGCCCGACCGGGAGAGCGCGCTGGCGACCTGCCGCGCGGTCCACGACACCTACCAGCACAGAGGCTTTGGCGCCGGCATGGCGCACTTCATCGCTCTCGTCAGCCACAAGGGAGAGATGACCGAGGAGTTTGCCGCCCAGCCTGGCCCCGACCCCGCGATGTTCGGCATGCCCGCCGAGGACGATGGCTCCCGCACCGACCCGTTGCTGGGACAGAACATGCTCTCCTGCACCCACTACGAGCCGAACTTCGACGCCCTGCGGTCGGCATCGACGCGCATCGTCATGGGCGCCGGCGAGGCTTCTGAGGGCGAGCTGGCGAACCGCGGCGGCCATGCCGTCGCCGAGCGCCTCGGGACCACGCCGGTGAGCTTCCCGAGCGACCATAGTGGCTTCCTCGGCGGCGAATACGGGCAGACCGGCGACCCGGACGCCTTCGCCGCCAAGCTGCGCCAGATCCTTACAAGGGCCTGAGACCGACCGGACGGCCGGGGTTCGGCGAGGTCGAGGTCAGCTGAGACCGCGATGGGCAAGCTGATCTACAGCTTGAACGTCTCGCTCGACGGGTTCGTGGAGACTCCGAGCCACAGCCTCGACTGGG
>JACCYW010000332.1 GCA_013696275.1 Chloroflexota bacterium
GTTCATCCCTGACGAGGTGGCCGTCATGCCTGGTGACACCGTGTCGTGGACGGCGGCTGCGGTCCACACGGTGACCTTCCTACCGGAGGGCGAGACGCCCGACGACTATGACCCATTCATGACCCCACCATCGGGTGACGGGACCGAGTACGACCCGACCACCATCGCCAACTCTGGCGTCTTCAACGTCGGTCCCGGATCGCCCGCCTCGTTCTCGCTCACCTTCCCGGACGAAGGGACCTATGCCTTCTACTGCCTGCTCCACGCCGGCCTGGGGCAGATCGGCGAGGTGATGGTGACCGACCTACCGCCGACCGATGTGCCCGACCCGGCGGCACCGGCTGGCGCACCGCTTGCGCTCCTCGCCGCAGCAGCCCTCGGCGGCGCCCTGTGGCTCGTCAGGAGGCGGGACGCGACGGTCCGCTCCAGGAGCTAGATCCCAGACCGCTCTACGGAAGGGCCGGCTACCGCAACGGTGGCCGGCCCTTTCCCATGCTCCGGGGCGCCGAGTCCTCCGGGTGGTCTGCGCCTCAGCGGGGCCGGATGAGGGTCACGCCGTCACGGATGGGGACCATCACGCACTCGACCCGCGGGTCGGACGCGACCAGGTCATTGAATGCCTTGATGGCCGTCGTGTCCGGATCCGTCTCATCCGTCCCGTCTTCCACCACTCGCCCCGACCAGAGCACGTTGTCCACGCAGATCAAGCCGCCGCTCGACATCTTGGGCAGGACGGCCTCGTAGTAGGCCCCATACGAGCCCTTGTCGGCGTCGATGAAGGCGAGATCGAAGGGCCCCGGGAGCAGCGCGATGGTCTCGAGTGCCGGGCCGCGCCGGATCTCGATCCTATCTCGATAAGGCGAGGCATCGATCGCCTTTTGGGCTATCGATGCATGCCGCTCATCCAGCTCACAGGTCACCAGCCGGCCGGTCGCGGGCAGCGCTTCGGCCATCGACAGTGCCGAGTAGCCGGTGAAGGTGCCGATCTCCAGCACCGAGTGGGCCCGCGAGATGGCCACCAGCATCTTCAGGAAGCGGCCCTCCAGGCGGCCGACCATCATGCGGTGGCTGGGCGATGACTCGATGGTCAGGGCGGACAGCTCGACCAGATGCTGCGGTTCCGGCGAAGAGTGCTCGGCCGCGTACCGTTCTGATCGACGGTCGGTGATGTCGGCCATCAGACGACTCTATCCGTTTCTTGCTCGCCCCGACCGGTCGGCCATCGCCGGCACTGGTTCTACGATGGAACGGTGACAGGCGAAGAGCGGCCCATCCACGAGCTCGACGAGGGAGTGCGCATCGCCTGGACCGCCGATGGCTTCGAGTCGATCCAGGTGGTGGCGCCATGGCGACCGGCTGAGGATCTGGCCGCCTTCGCGCGGGCGGTGGCCGATGCGGCACTCATCGAGCGGACGCTGGCAGCCTTGAGCATCGCACTCCGGCGCGATCACCCCGGGGCGTTCGAGCTCGTGCCAGTGCGCCACGACAAGCGTGGCGCAAAGGTCATCGCGCGTCTCTTGCCACCACCGCGTGAGCCGAACCCAGACGAGTGATGGGCGCTCGTCAGCGCCTCTGGAGTCGTGACTCTCGGATGGTCAACTCGGCGAGGCTGTCGCCGCCGAAGTAGTCGCGATCGACGCAGGAGCGGATACCGCTCACGCGGCCACAATCGGTCCACTGCCAGAGGGTCCAGCCAT
Organism: Chloroflexota bacterium; assembly: GCA_013696275.1. Classification (GTDB taxonomy): domain Bacteria; phylum Chloroflexota; class Limnocylindria; order Limnocylindrales; family CSP1-4; genus Palsa-1032. The sequence goes on from JACCYW010000332.1 coordinate 1,698, forward strand.
GGCCGTTCCAGCGGCGAGCCGGTACCCACGGGCGATGCGTCCGCCAGTGGGCGACCCAGAGGACCTCGTAGCCCTGACGTGCTGCCGCCTGCGTGTTGCCCAGATGGTTGGCCCAGAAGGAAGGGCTGGTGTAGATCATCGGTTTGACATCGAGTCGAGCTTCCACCCGGCCCAACCAGGCAAGCGTCCATCGCCGCAGGGCGTCCCTACCCAGGCCACCGGTCCGCTCGAGGTCCAGGGCGGGGACCAGGTTGCGCGCCTCGAGATCGGCATGTTGCAGGAACCAGTCAGCTTCGCGCCGGGCATCGACGTAGACGCTGCCGTTGCGGCGACTTGGATTGGCAAAGTGGTAGGCCGTGAAGTGCAGACCGGCGGCTTCGGCCCGTTGCTTGTTGCGGTGGTAATAGCCATCGACGAAGTAGGTGCCTTCGGTGGCTTTGGCGATGGCGAAGTCGATGGTCGTGCGGCCTACCTTCCGCCAATCGATATAGCCCTGCCAGTGCGAGACATCGATGCCGCTCTGGAAACCGACGCCAGCGAGCGGGCCCTGTGCGCCTGCGATCCCGACACCCGAGCTTGATGGCTCCGATGCGGCTGCCGGGGACGCGAGGAGAAAGACCGCTGCCAGAGCCATCGGCAAGCAGGCTGCGCGAAGAGATGGACGTGAGTCGACCACTGTCAAAGTACCCCTAAGTACTCTTGAATGCCACGGAATACACGGCTGCGAGCTCGCATCCTGACCCCCAGTCAGCGACGCGTCACCCGTCCGGTGATGCCAGTACGCACCATACCATCGTCCGGGGTCCCTCCGACCCGGGCGCTCCCGCTAGCTGTCGGTCGACCGCGCCGCCGCTTTGCTGGCCCGCTTGCCCTGTTGGTAGCGGGTCAGGGCCTCCGCGGAGTCCACGTCGCCCAGGGTGGGATGTTGGGGCAGGACCTCCGCCCAGCCGGCTGGGCGGAGGCCGAAGCGCTTGATCAGTACTGCCATCAGCCCATCGACCTTCATCGCCCCCATACCGGGCAGCTCGCGGAGCCGACGCTTGAGGTCGCCTGCATCGCGCGCCCCGGTCCACACCAGCTCGGCGTCGCCCGCATAGCCATCCACCAGCGCCTGGGCGAGCGCGCGCGTGCGCCGAGCCATGTCCGACGGGTACCGATGGAGCGCCGGGCGCTCACGGAACGCCGAGTCCAGCTCCGCAGGGTCGATGGCCAGCAGAGCGGCGGGGTCCAGCGTCCCGATCCGCCGCCGAAGCTCCAGCGGACCGCTGAACGCCTTCTGGACGGTGACCTGCTGATCCAACAGGAAGCCCACCAGGAGCGCCATCGGATGGGCGGCGAGAAGGCGATCAGCCTCGTCGTCGCCCGTGAAGTGAAGCCGTTCGAGCCCAGGTCGGGGGACCGTCATGGCGCGATGGTACCGCCCCAGGGAAGGGGTCAAGGGGTCTTGCGCTGGGGTGTAGTATCGGTCGAGAGGTGTCGCCCAACGTGTCGAGTGATCGCCGCCAAGAAGATCGACGGATCGTCCGGAGCCTGGCACTCGTGAGTGCCAAGTCGCTGCCGGGCACCGCGGACGAGTCGCGCGGATGGAGCAACCTCGCCACCAGGCCCCGCGCGGGCAATATCAGCAGTGACACTCGCGCCGGCAGACCGGGGTGGTGAGGCGTACGTGAAGCAGGCCCATGCTCTATGGAGTGTGGGTCGTCGTGATTCTCGACCCTCCTCAGGACCATCGTCGCCTATCGGTCGAACGGACGTGCGCTATACTGCGCAGGAGTCGGAAGGCTCGCCGCAGGTCTGAGCACAAGACAGTCCTCGCTCCCGCGGCGCCTCGCACTCGTCATCAACGCTCCGGCGGCACGGCATGTGTCCCGTGGAGCACAAATCATCACCGGATCGGATACATGGACACACGTACCTTCTCTACTACCAATCTCAGCCAGCGTGCTTCGGCGCGCCGGCGACTGAAGCGCACCACGCCGGCACGATCACTATTCTGCCGAACCAACGGTTGCGCCAGCTTCCTGGAGCCAGACGGCACCGGAAGCGCGAGCTGCCCGATCTGCGGTGGCCGGTATCGCGTCAGCTGAACACCAAGTTGGATATGGCCGCCGAGCTTACGGCGGCCGGTCGCGTAGTCTCCCTGCGTACCACGGGCCGGATCACCGGTCGCCCAGCCAGCGCCACGGTCGGTTTCGTGCAGGCAGCTGATGGGACGCTGGTCGTCGCGGCCAGCACCGATGAAGCCCAGTGGGCACGCAACCTGGCGGCCGATCCGCACGTGATCGCCAGCTGGAGTGACCGGTCGGAGGAGTTCTGTGCGGAGCCCCTCAGCGGGGAGCGCTACGCCGAGGCGATACGCGATCTCATCCTGCGCTATGGCACGCCGTCGGAGCGTCTGGGTCGTGGCCCCGCCTTCAGGCTGCGACCATGCGCTGACGCGGACCAGCCCGCGGCACGTGCTGGCCGCCACGCTGATACCGTTGTCGGATCGACGGACTAAGACGCTCATGACGTTCGCTTCCCTGGGCCTGTCGGCCGAGTTGTTGCGCGCTATCGACGACGAGGGTTATACCGAGCCGACCCCGGTCCAGACGCAGGCCATACCGCTCGTCATGAGCGGCCGGGACATCATGGCGCGGGCCCAGACCGGGACCGGTAAGACGGCCGCCTTCGCGCTGCCCATCCTGGAACGACTCAAGGCCGATGCCAACTCCAGCTTCTCGCCTGCCCGACACCCCGTCAGAGCGCTCATCATCACGCCCACGCGCGAATTGGCCGTGCAGGTGGAAGAGAGCATCGGCGCCTACGGCCGGCACGTGCCGTTACGCTCGACCGTCGTCTACGGCGGCGTCCCGATGGCGCCCCAGGAGAAGACGCTCGGCGAAGGTGTGGAGATCCTGGTCGCAACGCCGGGCCGGCTGCTCGATCATGCCGGCAGCCGGACCGTCAACCTTGGCCAGGTCAGCATCCTGGTGCTGGACGAAGCGGACCGGATGCTGGACATGGGCTTCATCGACGATATCCGACGGATCCTGGCCCTTCTGCCACCCAAGCGGCAGAACCTGCTCTTCTCGGCCACCCTCTCGCCGGAGATCCGCCGCCTGGCCGGCTCCTTCCTTGATGAGCCTGCCCACGTCGACGTGGCGCCGACGGTGACTTCCGCGGAGTCGGTCGAACAAGTGGTCTACCTGGTCGACACAGAGCGGCGGCGCGAGCTGCTGGCTCACCTGGTGCTGTCACGCGATCTTCGCCAGGTGCTGGTCTTCACCCGAACCAAGCTGATGGCCGGTCGGCTGGCTAGCTGGCTCGACCGCAATGGGGTGGAGGCAGTGGCCATCCACGGCGACCGCTCACAGCCTGACCGGGAACGCGCCCTGACAGCCTTTCGTGACGGTGAGGTCCGCGTCCTGGTGGCCACCGATGTGGCGGCCCGTGGCCTCGACATCGAGGCCCTGCCTCAGGTGGTCAACTTCGAACTCCCTGTCCACGCCCAGGATTACGTCCATCGCATCGGCCGGACCGGGCGCGCGGGCGCGCCGGGGAAGGCCTTCTCGCTGGTCACGGTGGACGAGGAAGAGGGCCTCCGCGCCATCAATCGCCTCCTCCGCAAGGATCTGCGCGTGCGCGTCATCCGCGGCTTCGAGCCGACCACTACCTCCGGCGCGCGATCACCTGAGGCGCCCCGGGGCCGCCTGTCGAGTCGAACCAGTAGCTCACTGGCCGGCCGACGACCGCGCACCGGCAGCCGCCCGCCGGCCCGCCCATCGAGCGCCGCCGCCCGCTGACCGTCCCCTCAGTCGCTGCCCGTCGACTGCTCCGCCACGGCCCGGACACGCAGAGCGCGCTCTACATCATCAAGCGCTTCTGTCAGCTCTCTACGCAGCAGCACCTCGTCGGTCGCTAGCTCGGAAAGCAGGCGTCTGGCGCGTGCGGCGGCGTCCTCATCGGGGATCTGCGAAGGGAACAGGAAGGTGAGGAAGGCGATGGCGAAGGGGTGGTCGTGGGTCGCATAGATGTGGCGCAGGCCATCGAAGAACGGCCCACGGTAGGCGGCTAACAGGTCGGACTGGGAGGGCCAGGCGAAGCCTTCCATGGCCGCCCGCGTCAGGTGGAACGATCCGTACCCCGGACCGGTCATCCGTTCCCATGCCTCTTCCTTGGCTTGCGCTGTGGGCGCTGCGGACCGGGCCCTGATAAGGGTGCGCTGACCGCGGTCGGACGGATCGCGGGTCGATTCCGTGGCGATGCGCGCTTCCCCATCGGAGACGCCGAACGCTACCGCCTTGACGGCCACATCCCAGCGCATACGCTGGTCCAGGACCGGGCCGTCGGCACCGTCCGCGTCTGCCAGCGCGAGCAGCGGTGCGAGCTGGGTGGCTGTCGCCGAGGTCGCGATGGCTGCCCGCAGCCACGTGATGCGCGCATCGCCGGCCGAATCGAAGGCCTGGTCCAGACACACCCGGGCGATCGCGCCGGCCTCCCGCTCGCGCCACTTTTCCGGCACGTACCACCGTAACGTAGCCTGGACCCTTTCGAGCAGCGCCTCGACCAGCTCTGCGTCGGGCTCCTGGCTGATCCGTTCGCGGACCGTGGCCAGATAGTCGGTCGATGCGAGACCGCCGTCCCGGACCATCTCCCACAGTGACCCCCACAGCAGCTCACGCGTGAGCGGGTCGGCGATGTCCGTGACGCGCAGGCGCGCGAAATCGAGCGACACTTTGTCCAGGGCGATCTTGGCGTAAGCATGATCGTCCAGGTTGGGAAAGACGAGCGCCGGCCGAGGTCGTCCTCTGACGGCCGGGATGTCCTGCTCGGCGCCCGCGATGGTGGCATCGATGCTATCGACCTCGATACCCGCCACCGAGTCGGTCAGCAGGCCCACCGACAGCCTGTGGGGTCGCAGGGTGGGATGGTCGGCCGGAGCGGTCTGGATCAGCCGAAGCGTCGTGAGCTGCCCGTCCTGGGCTTGCCAATCGGCGGCTATCGTGTTGAGCGACGGGGTGCGCAACCAGAGCCGCGCCCACTCCGCGAGCTGGAGACCGGAGGCATCCTCCAGCGCGGCCAGGAAATCGCCCAAAGTAGCGTTACCCCAGGCATGCCGCCGGAAGTAGGTACGCATGCCAGCTCGGAGTGCGTCGCGCTCGATGGTCGCCACGAGCTGCTTGAGGACGGACGCGCCCTTGCCGTAGGTGATGCCGTCGAAGTCCATCAGGGCGGCATCCGTGTCGCGCGCCGTGCCGGCGATGGGATGAGTGGTGGGCAGCTGGTCCTGGCGGTAGGCCCAACGCTTGAGCTGCCGGGCGAACGCCTTCCAGGCGCCCTTGAAACGGGTCGCCTCGGTCAGGGCAAGGAATGATATGTAGGACGCGAACGATTCGTTGAGCCACAGGTCGTCCCACCAGCGCATCGTCACCAGGTCGCCGAACCACATATGCGCCAACTCATGGAGGATGACCTCCGCGCGGGTCTGTCGCTGCGCTTCGGTGGCCGGATCGCGGAAGACGTAGACCTCGCTGAACGTCACTGCCCCCACGTTCTCCATCGCCCCGGCGTTGAACTCCGGCACGAACAGCTGGTCGTACTTGGTGAACGGGAAAGGCTGGTCGAACAGCTCGATGAAGAAGTCGAAGCCCTGCCCGGTGAGCTGGAAGAGCTCGCCGGCATCGGCCTCCAGGTAGGGCCAGAGCGAGTCCCGGCAGTAGAGGCCCAGTCGCGTGCCGTCGGCCCGCGTCGAATGGACATGCCGGAAGGGTCCCGCCAGCAACGCGAAAAGATAGGTACTGAACGGCGGCGTATGTCCGAAGCGGTGCCGGATACGCCCGTCGGCGAGTGACTCGTTCGACGTCTCTTCCTCGTTGCTTATCACGGTCCAGCCGGCCGGCGCATCGACGGTCACGAGATATGTCGCCTTGAGATCCGGCTGATCGAAGCACGGGAACAGCCGATGAGCCGAGAACGGCTGGAGGTTGGAGTAGAGGTACTCCGTGCCATCCTCGGGATCGATGAAGTGGTGCAGCCCATCGCCGCCTTCGTCGTAGCCGTTCGAGTAGTCCATGACCAGGGACATCCGGGGCGCCAGCAGCGCCGACTCCAGGATCAACCGGTCGCCGTCCCGTCGAGGCGCCACTTCCTGGCCGTTGACCACCAGCCGCTCGATGGTCGCTCCGCGGTGGTCGATGAAGAGCGATGGCGTCGTGTCGCTCAAAGCGAAGTCGAGCTGGGCGGTGGCCCGGTATGTCGACTCCTTGGCCAGGAGGTCGAAGTGGAGCACGTAGGCCACGTCGGAGATCCGGGCAGCGCGCCCTTCGGCTTCCGATCGCGTCAGCACGTCGCGCGTGGGGACGCGCGGCGCGAGTGAAGAGATTGACACGGGACCTCGCTGGTACGGGCGGTGCAAAGGCGGTCGCTCAGGGCGGTTGACCGGGACGCTCAGGCGTGCCTGGGTGCTTCGGGTCCGTCGAGCCGAGTCTATCGATCCTGCCTGAGTCCGTCCCGATGCTGGCTGATGAGCTGCCGCCACGGCGAGTGTCGATCTGTCCGCTGTGGCACCCTTTGGTGGATGCCGGTGACTGATGCCCTTGCCCTCCTGCGCCCGTTGGGTCTCCTGGTCGATGGTCCCGTCCGGTGGGGCGAGCCGGTGGCCGCCAGAGGGCCTGGCCTCTACGTCATCGAGATGGTCGAGCCGCTCGCCGCGGTACCCATCGATGGACCAGCCGTGGCGGCGTGGATCGAACGGGCGCCGTCCCTCCTGCTGGATGGTCGCCGGCCCACCCAGGGCGAACTGCACCAGTATCTGGCCTCCTTCTGGCTGGCCGAGACGACGGTGCTCTATGTCGGGCAGGCGCCACGCTCCGTGGCCGGGCGCATCGCTGCTCAGCGCGCCACGCCGCTGGGCGCGCGACGGCCGTTCAGCGGCGGGCACTGGTTGCGTACTCTCCGCGGAGAGGAACGCTGGCGGGTCTGGTGGACCGAAGCAGACGCGTTCGAGGAGTATGCCGACGCGCTCTTCACGGCTTTCGCTGAACGGCTGGCGGATGCGGCCGACGCTCTACCTGCCGGTGGACCGGTCCTGCCGTTCGGGAACATGGAGTCCGTCACGGACGGGCCCCGTGCGCATGGCATCACCGGCGGCCTCATCGATGACACAGCCGGCGCTGGGCCGGCACGAGCGCCTGTGGCAGCTAAACGGGCGCGCGCCGCAGCCAAGCCCAGGCGGTCGCCCGCGCCGAGCAGTCGGGCCGGCCGGCTGGGCACAGCGGTGACCAGGGAGCCAGCGCCGGTCCATCTCTCGGCGGAGGGCCTGGCGAAGGCACGCGCCGAGCTCCACGATCTGACCGTGGTGACCCGACCCGAGGTGATCGCCCGGGTCGCTTCGGCCAGGCAATTGGGCGACCTGCGCGAGAACGCCGAGTATCAGTCGGCGCGCGAGGAGCAGTCGTTCCTGGAGGGCCGCGTCGCCACTCTCGAGTCGATGCTCCGCAACGCTCGGGTCATCGAGGCGACCGGGGCACCGGAGGTCAGCCTGGGCTCACACGTCGTCGTCGAATCAGATGGTGAGACGCGCACGTTCGAGCTGGTCGGCTCGACCGAGGCTGACCCTGTGGCCGGCCGCATCTCCGACCGCTCGCCGGTCGGCAACGCCCTGATGGGCAAGCGGGCCGGTGATTCGGTCACGGTCCGCCTACCGGCTGGAGAGGTCAGTTACCGCATCCTCGAGGTCACCTGACCGACCGCCCAGGTCGCCTCGGTAAGCCGCCCTGCCGGCTAGCTGGCGTTCGAGTCGGGCTGTCAGCCGCCGCCGCACCTCCGGCCACTCCTGGGCGACGATGGAATAGTAAGCCGAGTGACGGTGTCGACCGTCAGCCACGATCATGTGATGGCGGAAGATGCCCTCGAAGGTCGCCCCGATGGCCAGTAGCGCGGCGCGCGAGGGTTCGTTGCGCGAATCGGTCTTGAACTCGACGCGCATGGCACCCAGCACGCCGAAGGCGTGATCCAGCTGCAACAGTTTCGCCTCGCTGTTGTGGCCGGTCCCGCGCAGCCACGGTGCCAGCCAAGTCGAGCCGATCTCCAGGCGATGGTGGACCGCGTCGATGTTCAGGTAACGGCTGCTGCCGACTGCCCGACCGGTCGCCAGATCGACGGTCGCGAACGGCAGCGAGCTTCGCTGGGCGGCCTCGGCCAGCGCCGCTGAGAACCA
>JACCYW010000021.1 GCA_013696275.1 Chloroflexota bacterium
ATGCCGATGACCTCGCCGGTGGAGCGCATGCTGGGCCCGAGCACCGGGTCGACGCCGACCAGCTTGCCGCCCGAGAAGACCGGCGCCTTGACGGCCACGAACGGGGGTGGAGTGGACAACCCCCCCGGCCAGCCGAGTCCAGCCAGCGACTCGCCCATGGCCACGTGTGTCGCCAGCCCGACCATCGGGATGCCCGTCACCTTGGAGAGGAACGGCACGGTGCGTGATGCTCGCGGGTTGACCTCGATGAGATAGACGCCGTCGTCGCGGATGATGAACTGGGCGTTCACCAGTCCTCGGGCGCCGACAGCGAGCGATACCCGTGTCATGGCCGCCACGACAAGCGTCTGATCGGTCTCGGTCACGTGCTGCGGCGGGAAGATGCCGATCGAGTCACCAGAGTGGACACCGGCTCGCTCGACGTGCTCGATGAGGCCCGGGATGAGGACCACCTCGCCGTCGCAGATAGCGTCCACATCCAGCTCCAGACCCTCCAGGTAGGCGTCGATGCGTACCGGTCGCTCATCAGAGACGATGGTCGCTGCGATCAGTTGACGGGCCAGGTCGTCGGGACCGAAGGAGACGTCGATGGCCAGCCCGCCGATGACGTACGACGGACGCACCAGGACCGGGTAACCCAGTCGCTCCGCCACGACGAGTGCCTCGTGTACCGAAGTGGCGATGCCGCCTTCTGGCTGAGGGATGCCCAGCCGCTCGACGATGCCCGCGAAACGGGTCCGCTCTTCGGCCCGCTCGATGATCTCGGGATCGAGCCCTGGAAGCGGCACGCCCGCACCGGCCAGGGCCTCGGCCAGACCGAGCGGGGTCTGCCCGCCGAAGGCGATCAGGGCCGGCAGCGGCACCCCGCCAGGTTCCGACTCGGCGGCCACCACCTCCAGCACGCTCTCGGCGTCGAGCGGCTCGAAGTAGAGCCTGGTCGAAGCGTCGAAATCGGTCGACACCGTCTCAGGGTTGGAGTTGATCATGACCGCGCCGATGCCCTGCTCACGCAAGGCGTCGGCGGCTCGGACGGCGCAGTAGTCGAACTCGATGCCTTGCCCGATGCGGATCGGCCCTGACCCGATGACGAGGGCGGCCGGCCGCGGCACCGGATCGGCTTCGGGTGGCGATCGCCAGGCTGCGTACGTGGCGTAGAAGTAGGGCGTCTCGGCAGCGAACTCGGCGGCGCACGTGTCGACCATCGCGAAGCCTGGTCGCAGCCCGAGGTCCTTACGCCGGCCAGCGATGGCGGCCTCACCGAGCCCGCTCAGTGCGCCGATGTCGCGGTCGGAGAAGGCGGCTCGCTTGGCGGATATCAAGAGGCCATCGCTGAGTCCGCTGGAGTCTCGGCGCAATTCGGTCTCCAGTCCGATCAGACGCGCCATCTCGGCCACGAACCAGGGCGTGATGCCGGTCGCGGCCACGATGTCGGTCTGTGGCACGCCCCGACGGAGACAGGCGAAGAGCCGCCAGAGGCGCGTATCCGAGGGGCGCAGGAACTCCTCCAGACCAGCTCCATCGGCGGCCGCGATGACACCTTCCCAGGTGGGATCCTCGGACAGCAGCCCCGCGCCGGCCTGCTCCAGACCTCGGATGGCCTTGTTGAGGGCAGCCCCGAAGGTCCTGTCGATGGCCATCACCTCGCCGGTCGCCTTCATCTGGCTGCCCAGCTGGCGGTCGGCAGCGGGGAATTTGTCGAACGGGAAGCGTGGCAGCTTGACCACGACATAGTCGAGCGCCGGCTCGAATGCAGCCACCGTCGTGCGCGTGATGGCGTTGGGGATCTCGGCCAGGCGGCGACCGACCGCTATCTGGGCCGCGACACGAGCGATGGGATAGCCGGTCGCCTTGGAGGCCAGCGCCGACGAACGTGAGACGCGCGGGTTGACCTCGATGACGGCGTATTCGGACGAGTCGGGTGAGAGCGCGAATTGGACGTTGCAGCCGCCCTCCACGCCGAGTGCCCGGATGATGCGCAGCGCCGCTGAGCGCAGGCGCTGATGGACTCGATCAGGCAATGTCTGGACCGGCGCGACGACGATGGAATCACCGGTGTGGACGCCCAACGGGTCGACGTTCTCCATCGAACAGACGCAGATGCAGGTGTCATCGGCGTCACGCATCACCTCGTACTCGATTTCCTGCCAGCCGGCCAGATACCGCTCCACCATCACCTGGCCGATGGGGCTGATCCGCAGCCCGGCTCTCACGCGCTCGCGGTATCCGGCGCGGTCGACCACGATGCCGCCGCCCGTACCACCCAGCGTGAAGGCCGGACGGAGCACCGCCGGCAAGCCGATGGCTGCCAGCGCCCGGCCCGCCGCCAGATCGCGCTCTGCGTCCGATGCACCCTCGACGATGGCCGATGGAGCGAACGGCTGGTCCAGTGCCTCGAGCAGGCGCCTGAAACGCTGTCGATCCTCGGCCATCTCGATGGCCTCCACAGACGTCCCCAGAAGTCGGGCGCCATAGCGCTCGAGGATGCCAGCCTTGGACGCCTCGATGGCCAGGTTGAGGGCCGTCTGACCGCCCAGCCCGGCCAATACCCCGTCGACCCTCTCCCGTTCCAGGATGGCCGCCACCGACTGCACCGTCAGCGGCTCCAGGTAGACAGCGTCAGCCACGCCCGGGTCGGTCATGATCGTCGCCGGGTTGGGGTTGAGCAGGATGGTCCGGATGCCCTCTTCGCGCAGGGCTCGACAGGCCTGCGTGCCGGCATAGTCGAATTCGGCGGCCTGGCCGATGACGACGGGACCAGAACCCAGGATGAGCACGCTTCGTGGAGGAGACGGATCGGACGCCTCGCGGGCTGGCGTCCCCGTCGCGAAGCGCGCCACCACGCTATCGGCTCAGCAACCTCCGGCCTGCTCCGGCGGCCGGTCTTGGCCGGGGATCTGCGGACCCTGGTCGGGTCCCGGCTCGACGGCCGTCCGGGCCGCTTCCCGGACCATCTCGACAGCACCTGGCTTGCGCTGATCGAGCGCGAAGCCGACCTCCGGCGTCAGGGACAGCCGGCGCGGACGCTCCACATCGCTGAGCAAGCCCAGCAGGGCAGGCACTTCCGAAAGCGGGATGTCGGTCCTTACCAGATCCTTGAGCGAGCCCAGCAAGTCAGGCAGGTGGGTGATGACGCGGCAGGCAGTCAATTCGTCCTGGAGCGCTCGGAGGAAGATCTGCTGGCGGCCGAGACGGGCATAGTCGCCGTCCTGATGGCGCGACCTGACATACATCAGGGCTGTGTGGCCATCGAAGTGGTAGCGACCGGCGGGGATATCGACGAGCGGTTCGCTGATGCCGTCCTCAGCCCGGTAATCCTCGTCGTAGACGCCTTCGGGGATGGTGATGTCGATGCCGCCGACCGCGTCCACCGCACCCACGAAGCCGTTGAGGTTGACCACGACGATGCCGTCAAGGGAGAGGCCCAGGAAGGTCTCGACGGCACCGGCCACGGCGCGAAACCCGCGATTCTCCCCACCCGGCCACTCGTCCGGCCGGTCGAGCGTGTACGTGTATATGGCATTGATGTAGCCGGGGAAGCACAGACAGCCGAAGTTGCCGGCCGTCTCGGCCGGCAGTGGCACGTGATGCAGGTACCGCGGGATGGCGATGAGGGCCGAGCGCCCACTGGCGATGTCGACGCTCGCCACATGGATGGCGTCGGGTCGCAGGCCCCACCTGCCCGGACCTTCGTCGGCGCCCAGCAGCAACACGTCCAGCCGGCCGTTCTCGGCCCAGTAGGGAGTGCCCGGCGGAACCGCCGTCGGACCGCTCGTAGCCGGCGGCGCCTCGCTCGGGCCCTGGCTCGGCGGGGCACCCTCTGGCACACCGGGGCTGCCTGGCGCCGCAGCCCCCGGCGTGGAGGCCGGCGTCGGCGTCGCGCGGTCGGGCGAAGGTGCTGGCGTGGACCGACCGCGCATCGGTAGCTGCCCATCGGTAGCGCGGTCATCGGGAAAGACCGCCTGGGTGGTGTCGTAGGCGAGGTAGCTGGCGTAGGCGGCGCTGCCATGAAGAGCCACATCGGCGACCAGTAACAGCGCCAGACCGGCAGCACTTCCCACCGCCAGACCGGCCGAACGCTTGGCCGGGGATGGGGGCGACGGATCGACCCGCGCCAGGCGGTAAGCATCGATGACGGCGAGCGCTCGGTACGCGAGCAGGAACACGTTGATGATGCTGATCCACAGTGCGTACTGCAGGAGCAGCCCGGCTAGCACCAGCGGGCCGCGCAGGTAGAGCGCTATGAGGACGCCGATGACCACCAGCTGAGGGATGGCGATGATGAGGCCACGTGATCTCCGACCGACGAATATCTGCCCCAGGCCGGGTATGAAGAACGAGAGCACGGCTGCCAACACCGCCGAGGGGCGGCGTGGCGATCGCTTGGCCAGCTCCTCGCGCTCCCCGGTCGTGCCGCGCTCTAGCATCCTGCGGCGGTCGGCTGGGGCGCCCGCGATGGTCGAGCCGATGGATCGGGGATGCCATCACCCTGGCCGATCAAGGATGCCGCGAACGCCTCACGGATGGACTCCAGGTTGCCTGGCGCGGAGAGGTCGGAAGGGAAGCCCTCATCAGGCGTCAAGACCACCCGACGCGGGACCCGGATCCTGCCCGAGAGTTCGATGAGAGCGGGTACTTCACTGAGTGGGATGTCGGTGCGCACGGCATCCTTCAGGGAATCGAGAAGTTCGGGCAGGCGCGGCAGGATGCGACAGGGCGTGTACTGCAGTCGCGCTGCATGCAGGAAATCCTGTTGGCGGCCCATGCGCCCGTAATCGGAGTCCTGTTGGCGAGAGCGGACGTAAGCCAGCGCCCGGTGTCCATCCATGTGCTGGATACCGGGCTGGAAGTCGAGGACCTCGAAGGTCCTGCCATCCTCGGCGGCGTAGCGATCGTCATGCAGCGGGCTGTCGACGTTCATGTCGATGCCGCCCAAGGCATCGACGGTCGTAACGAAGCCGTTGAGATCGACCACCACGATGCCGTCGAGTTCGATCTGGAAGATCTCTTCGATGGCTCCTGAGATGGCCAGGTAGCCGCGATTTTCGCCACCCGGGAATGTCTCTGGAGACTGGATCGCGGCCGTGAAGAGAGCGTTCAAGAGCCCAGGGAAGCAACGGCATGAGAAAGCCTCAGCGACCCCGGCAGGCAGCGGAGCGCGGTATGCATTGCGCGGGATGCCCGTCAGGGCCGATCGGCCGGTGGCCAGATCGACGCTCAATACCAGCATCGTGTCGGTGCGCAAGCCGGTCCTGCCAGGGCCTGCATCAGCTCCGATCAGGAAGATGTCCAGGCGCCCGTTCTGCGCCCAGTACGATGTCCCTGGTGCGATGGGCGTCGCTGAGGGATCCACCGTCGCCGGCGGCGCCGTGGCTTCCGGGGTCGGACTGGCCGTAGCTCCCGGCTCCAGGGTCGGCCCGAGCGTCGCGCTCGGGCCGGGCGTCATGGTCGGTCCTGATGGGCTACCGGGCGGCGGCGTGGGACAGCCTCGGGTGGGCAGCTCGCCGCCGGCTTCGCAGTCACGAAAGACAGCACTGGTGGCGACCGAGGCTCTGTAGCTGACGAATGCCGCGGCGCCGTGCAGCGCTACGTCGGCGATGAGCAGCAGCCCCAGCACGACCGCGGCGCCCGCCGTGCCGGCACCCCGGCGATCCGCCGGCCGGGCCACTAACAGGTAAGCGTCGATGACCGCGAAGGCCCTGTACGCGAGAAGCAGGACGTTGATGACGGCGATGGCCAGCGCCTGCTCGAAGAGTACGCCGGTGAGCACCAGCGGGCCACGCACGTACAAGCCGACCAGGATGGCGATGACGACGATCTGAGGGATGGCGAGGAGGAGGCCGCGCAACAGTCGCCCGGCGTAGATCTGCCCGAGTCCAGGTATGAAGAAAGAGAGGATGGCCGCGGCCGCAGCCGAGCGGCGCGTCTGGGGCGCCGGCATATGGGTCATGGGTGCTCCAGTTGCGGATGCGCGCGGACCCGTGCCTCGAAGCGGTCAAAGACGTCGCCAGCGTCCCATGGTCCAGGCGAGCCTTCCGGATGGTACTGCACGGTCTCGACAGGGCGTGTCAGGTGGCGCAATCCCTCCACCGACCCGTCGTTGAGATCGCGCTGGCTGACCACGAACCCGCTGCCCGGCGGGAGTGACGCAGCCACCACCTCCACCTCATGATTCTGGGCGGTCATGAGGACGCGGCCGGTATCGAGATCCTGTACCGGGTGGTTCGCGCCGTGGTGCCCGAAGGCGAGCCGCTGCGTCTGGGCACCGGCGGCGCGGGCGACGATCTGGTGCCCGAGGCAGATGCCAAGGAGCGGTCGACCAGCGGCTATGACCGCCGCCGCGAGTGCCACGGGACCGGCCAGACGCGCCGGATCACCGGGACCGGGCGACAGCACCACGCCAGCGATGCCAGGCTGCAGGACCTCGCTGGCTGACGCACTGTGGGGCACTATCCGACATCTCATGCCGCGCGCCACCAGCCCGGTCACGATGCCCGCCTTCATGCCCATGTCGATGACCGCCACGGTGGGACCGGCCGACCCCACTTCGCTCATCCGTTCGACCGACACCTGGCCAACGAAGTCCTGATCCTCCCAGCGGGGCGACCTACGGGCCTGCTGGATGGCAGAGGTCTGGTCAAGCTCCCCGGGCGCCGTGATGATGGCCCGCTGTGAGCCGGTGCGGCGAAGGCGACGCGCCAATGCCCGCGTGTCGACACCGCAGATGGCGGGTACTCCCCGGGCGCCAAGGACATCCACGAGCTGACATCCATGGGCTGCCCCGGCAGCGCGCGTGGCGTGAGCGACGATGAGGCCCCTCAGCCACGGGCGGTGGGATTGGTCGTCGCCGACGATGGTGCCGTGGTTGCCGATGAGCGGGGCGGTCATGACCACGAGCTGGCCGGCGTACGACGGATCGGTGCAGATCTCCTGGTACCCGGTCGCGCTGGTATTCACCACCAGGTCGCCCAGAGCAGCGATCGGCGCGCCGAATGAGTGGCCCCCGAACGCGGTCCCGTCCTCAAGGCAGAGCAAGGCCGGGCCACGGCTGGGCAAGCGCGGATCCAGGACAGCCTCGACCGGCGGTATCCAAGGCGGTGCCTGGGCCGGCTCCTCGGAGAGGGAACCAAGAGGACCACCGTCCGGCGGGGATCGGTGGTCCAGGTGCAGATTCAGATTCGTCGGGATCCCTCCTTGCCCGGCCTCACAGGGCCAGCTTCCGGCCTCACCGGACCGGTCGCAAGCAGGTTACTAGGCTAGCACTGCGGCACGCCCTGACGCGCGGGTCGGCGGACTACAGGCGCGACCCGGAGAGCTCGGACGACACCGACATGCTGTCGGCTCCCCTCGCCGTACCCGTGGAGGGACCGGCGTCGCTGACCGGTTCGTCCGCCCAGACCGGCGTGTCATCCAATGATGTCCAGTCGTCGCCCGCATCGTGCGCTCCGCGGCCCACCAGCGACATCAGTCGATCGATGATCCGAGTCCGACGACGCTGGCCGGCGCGGGGGTCCAGGAAGTACATGAGGGCCATACCGATGCCCAGTCCACCCAGCAGGGCGATGCCCGCGGCGGGCCCCACGCGGGGCTCCGGGCCGCGTACCACGCGCACGTTGCGCACCTCGTGGCCGAGCTCATCGATGCGACGCCCGAGAGCTTCGACGCCGTCGCTCAGGGCATCCTTGGCGCCCGACAGGTCGGGCCTGCGCAGATCGAGATCCTTGAGCTCGATCTTGGGTAGATCCAGGCGGGGCATGCTGAATCGGTCACGGTCGATATCGGGCACTTCGATATCCGGCAAGCGGCGACGCCAGCCGCCCAGGTCGATGCGGGGTAGGTCGATCGTCATGTGGGATCCACTCCTGTTAGTCCAAGGGAGGCATCATCGTGGCGGCTCGGTCGTAACTGACGCCACGGTGGCGGTCGTGACGAGGTTGCAGTCGCATCTCGACTTGCGTCGAGACTGTTGACACCGACGCATGAGAGGTGAAGGTTAGCCGCATCGTGCGCGACCGCACGAGCTCACTCTGCCTGATGCCATACCCTCCGCCGATGATGACACGACTTCCCCGGCGGGATCTATCGCTGGCCATCGGTTTCGGTATCTTGACCCTCGCCTTCGCCGGCGGCTGCTCTCTGTGCTCGATGACACCAGACTCGAGGCCGAGATAGCCTCTGGCTTCCAGACCCAGACAGGCATCGCCGTCAGCGGCGTCGGCTGCCCGGCCGGCGTGCCCCTCCAGATGGGTGCCGAATCCCAGTGCACGCTCACCACGCAGGAAGGTGAGACCGTGACCATCGATGTCACCCAGCAAGACGAGCAGGGCAACGTGCGCTGGATGGTCCGGGGCTGACCCGCCTCAGGCAGCTCGGCTCATCACGGGGCGTCGCCCGACTTCAGCATCTCGCGTAGGGCGGGTGCGATCAGCTCGACCCAGCCGGCATATTGCTTGGCGCTCGGGTGTAGCCCATCGCGGGCGACCAGCGATGGGTCGTCCGGTACTTCATTGGCCACCGGCGTGATATCCACGAAGGTCAAGCCGCGCAGCTCAGCCTCCGTGCGAAGGATGTCATTCGCTTCGGTGATACGCGCAGACTGACCTTCGGGATCGGGGTACCCCGAGCCGGCCGAGGTAAGCGTGTAGTCGGGAGTGGAGACGACCAGGACGCGATCGGCGGGCAGACGGGTGGTCAGATCGTCCAGGATCTGCCTGACGTTGTGGCGGTATGTCTCGGCCGGGATGCCACCGAACACATCGTTGACGCCGATGAGGATACTGACCAGATCGGGCCCCAGGCCATCCAGTTCGGGCAACTGTTGGCTGATCACATCAGCGCTGGTGGCGCCGTTGAGACCGAGATTCTCGACCAAGCGCAGACGTACCTGAGGTCGTGTCGCTCGGACCAGCTGATTCGGCCACCGGGCGTCATTCCGGACGCTCGTGCCGATGGTGTAGGAATCGCCCAGCGCGACGTAGTCGATAGGTCGGTCCGTAGCGGCCGGTGTAGAGGGCCGCATCGTGGCGGCTGTGCCATCGGCCGGCGCATCCGTGCTCCGGTCGGCCGAGCTATCGGCGCCGCCGGGATCGGTCGCCGTAGCCGCGCCTGCACAACCGGTCGCCATGACCGCCAAGCATAGGAAGATCGACATCGAGTGCCTCACCGCAGGCATCGAGCATAGCCCAGGCATGGCTGGGGGTAGACTTCGGGGCATGGTCGT
>JACCYW010000034.1 GCA_013696275.1 Chloroflexota bacterium
GCGCAGGCGACGCACCAGTTCGGCGCCCTGCTCGTACCGACCGAAGCTGGGCATGATGTAGGTGCCGTCGACCAAGCCCTTCATCTGGTCGAGCAGCTCAAGGGCCATCTCCAGGCCCACTTCAGCGCTACGGTCGCCGGCCCCACTCATCTGTGCGCGCACCCCGTCGGGGATGGTGATGCCCGGCACCTCGTTGTGCAGGAACTCGGCATGGCGCGAGGTATGCAGCGGCAGTACGCCCAGGAGTACCGGCCGGGGGAGCCGATCGCCCCACCTCGCGGCCGCCCGATCCATCAGCCGTTGCCACTGCTCCAGGGCGTAGATGGGCTGGGTCATGATCAGGTCGGCGCCGGCTTCGAGCTTGCCGGTCAGCCGATCCAACTCGCTATCGAGGTCACCTGCCGTCGGATCCAGCGCGCAGGCGATGGTGAAACCGGCCGCTGCCCCGATGGGCCTGCCTGCCTGGTCCTCACCCCGGTTGAGGCGGCTGAGTATCCCGATCAGGCCGGTCGAGTCGATGTCCCAGATACCGGTGCCGGTGGGATAGTCGCCTACGCGCGGCGGGTCGCCGGTAAGCGCCAGGATGTTGCGCACGCCGAGTGCGTGAGCGCCCAGCAGCTCCGACTCGAGAGCCATCAGGTTGCGGTCACGCGTCGTGAAGTGGACCAGGCATTCCAGGTCGAGATCGTGCTGGATACCGAAGGCGACCGCCAGCGCACCCATCCGGACGCGCGCCATGGCGCTGTCGCTGATGTTGACCAGGTCGACGCCGGCATCGCGGAGCAGGCGGGCGGCTTCGATGGTCCGCTCGATGCGGACCGACCGGGGCGGGTCGATCTCCACGCTTATCACGAAGCGCCGGGCGGCCAGAGCTCGCGCAAGGAGCGTGGCTGGCGGATGCTCGGCGATGCTACTCCGGGCGCCAGAGGGGGTCGCCCCGGGCATGCCAACGGTCGTGGGCACCGCGGTCGATGGCCGTCGGGTGGGTAAGGCAGTGGGTCGTGGCGGTGCTGCCTGAGCGTCGATGGCAGCGCGCATGCTGGCGGTGTGTTCCGGGGTGGTGCCGCAGCAGCCGCCGATGATGCGTGCGCCAGCAGCGATGAACCGCGTGACCGCGTGACCCATGTACGACGGCTCGGCGGCGTAGACGAAGCTGCCGGCCGTGCGCTGCGGTAGTCCGGCATTGGGCAATATCGAGCGACCGAGGCCCGCCGAAGGCGGTCCCATCCGGATGAGTGCGTCCAGGCAACCGATGGGCCCGACGCCGCAGTTGACCCCGACAGCATCGATGTCGGCCCGGCCGAGTGCGTCAGCCGCGGCCTCAGGGCTCGTGCCGTCGATGGCGACGAGTTCTTCGCCGAAGGTCATGTTGGCGATGATCGGCAGGTCGCACAGCGCACGCCCTTCCGACACGCCCACCAGCAGCTCGTCGAGGTCGCTGAACGTTTCGAAGATGAGCAGGTCCGCGCCGCCCTCCAGCAGCCCTTCGACCTGCTCGCGGAAGGCCGAGCGCATCTCCTCTTCGGCAGCGCGATCAGGGCCCCGCACAGCCGCGCCCAGGGGACCGATGCTTCCGGCGACCAGCACATCCCGTCCGGCCACCTCGCGGGCTTCGCGCGCCAGGCGCGCCGCTCGGCGATTGAGATCGCCGGCTCGACCGGGCAAGCCGTACGGCGCGAGTCGGAAGCGGTTGGCTCCGAAGCTGTCCGTCTCGATGACATCGGCGCCGGCGTGGATGGCTTCGCGGTGGACAGCCCCGATGAGATCGGGCCGCGAGATGACCAGCTCATCGAGCGACGCGCGCTGAGGCACGCCGCGGCTGAAGAGCAGCGTGCCCATGGCTCCATCGAACAGGAGCGGGCGAGCATCGAGGCGCTGTGCGAAGAGCCGGCGGGCGTGAGGTAGGGAGCGTTCGGTCACGGCATCAGGGTAAGGCGGCGGACGGCGACTGGGTAAGGACTGCGCGATTTCGGGCAGCCAGGCGGTCAAGGCAGGGAGCGCTCCGATCCGCGCCTGCGCAGCAGCTCCAGGCACTGCCCATCCCAGGCCACCTCCGCCGGTCGTGGTCGGCCGTTGTAACGCGACGACATGGACGAGCCGTAGGCTCCGGCTTTGGCGATGGCGACCAGATCACCCCGAGCCAGAGGCGGCAGCTCGAAGTGACCGAAGCGGTCGGTCGCTTCGCAGATGGGCCCATCGACCATCACTCGAGCCAGCGCGGCACCCGCGTCGACCGGGCTGCCCAGCGACGTGAGCGCGATGATGGGGTGCTCAGCGCCGTAAAGCGCCGGCCGGAGCAGTTCGGTCATGCCGCAGTCCAGGATGACGGAGGGCGACTCTCGCTGGCGCACGTGCAGCACACGGCCCAGGAGCCAGCCGCTGCGCCCAAGCAGCGCCCGACCGGGTTCGATGGCCAGTCGCCGCGGACGAGCGTCGGATGGGATGGCCTCCGTCTCTTCCCGGGCGGCCGTCGCGAACAGGGATAGGGCGGGTACCGAGTCCTCGCCGGTCAGGTCGTATCCGATGGGGAAGCCGGAGCCAGCGTCGAGCGTATCCGCATCAGGCAGCGCCGCGCGCTGCAGGCCGAGCAGGCGCAGACCCAGCCGAAAGGCGGAACGCCAAGCGTCAACGGCGCCAAGTTGCGATCCGACGTGGAGGTGGATGCCGCGCCAGCGGAGCGGTCCTGTCGGGCCGCCGCCAGCCGCCACCACGTCGCCCAGGTCCTGGGCAAGGACCCCGAACTTCGACTCAGACGCGCCGACCGCGAGTCCTCGATGGGTCTCCGGCTGGACGAGCGGATTGATCCGCACGAGCACATCGATGCGCGGTCCGCGACTCGCCATCCGGGACAGCTCAGCCGCTTCCCCGGCCGATTCAAGGCTGACCCAGAGGAGCGGCGTTCCAGCCCGCGCCAGGCGCACCGCTGCCCGCAAGTCGGCGGTCGTCTTACCGATACCCTCGAGCGCTGTCCTTTCGGGCGGGAAGCCGGCGCGCGCCGCCAATGAGATCTCGCCGCGCGACACGGCACTGGCACCCAGACTCAGCGACGAGACATGGCGCAGCAGCTGCGGCAGCCCGTTGGCCTTGAGCGAGACCAGGCGGATCCACGGATCAGGGAACGCCTCCTCGATGGCGCGCGCGTCGGCCAGCAGCGCCGATATGT
>JACCYW010000038.1 GCA_013696275.1 Chloroflexota bacterium
TCCTGGTGCTGACCAGCGACAACGGCATGAACGCCGGTGCCCATCGCCTGCTGGGCAAGAGCACTCCGTACGCCACCCAGGTACCGTTCTTCGTGAGTTGGCCGGGCGTCCTCGGGACCGGTGGCGATATGGTCGCCGAGCGTGTCTCGAACATCGATCTGGCGCCCACCATCTGCGATCTCGCCGGCTGCGCCCTGGGTCCCTACCCGAATGGGCAGCGCCAGGCCGATGGGCGCAGCTTCGCCAGCTTGCTGCTGGGGACGGGCGCCGGCCCTGGTCGCGATGCCCTCCTGGAAGACATGCCGGCGGGCAGCAAGGACATCCCGGTCTGGTACGCCCTGGCCACCACGCAGCGGTCGCCCTTGTCGGAGATGGGCTGCTGGTCATCTGCCAGGGGCGGCTGTCGGTGGCACTACGTGGAGTACGGCACCGGTGCCCGCGAGCTCTACGACGTATCCAACGGGCCGTGCTGGACATGGCGGAAGGGCGAACCGGGCGATCCGTGCGAACTGCACAACCTGGCCGGACGACCCGAGTACCGCCAGCTCAAGGCGGCACTATCGTCTCGACTGGCACAGCTGAAGGCTGAGGGCGGCCGCAACGACTGAGCTGCGTGCTGGGCGAACCGGTCGCTGCCCAGCGCGCGTGGCGGCCAGCTGGCCCGACCTGCACGACTCCCCTCGTCACAGCGCTAGAATCGCTCTTCCCATCTCGTAGGAGCCGTCCGTGCCGCCCAGTCCTGACCTGTCGCGACGAGCCGTCATCACCGGCCTCGGCGCAGTCACGCCCATCGGGAATGACCATCCCACGTTCTGGCGCAACCTGGTGGCGGGCGAGAGTGGTGCTGGGCCGATCACCAGCTTTGATGCCTCCGACTGGGATGTGCGCATCGCCGCCGAGGTCAAGGACTTCGATCCCGCTGTTGCCATGGACCGCAAGATGGCGCGACGGATGAGCCGCTTCATCCATTTCGGTATGGCGGCCGGCAAGGAGGCCGTAGCCGATAGCGGCCTGGACTTCTCCGACTGGAGCCCCGAGCGTCGGGATCGTGCCTCTGTCGCGCTCAACACCAGCGGTGGCGGCCAGGAGCAGGTGGTCATCGGCACCAAGGTCCTGGAGACACGCGGTTTCGGTCAGGTCAGTCCGTTTGCCATCCCAGCCCTTTCCGGCTCGATGGCAGCATGTCAGTTGTCGATGGAGTACGGGCTGACCGGCCCGGTCATCACCCAGGTCGCGGCCTGCGCCAGCTCGGTCATCTGCTTTGCCGATGCGCTGCAGATGATCCAGCGCGGCGATATGGATGTCGTGCTGGCGGGCGGCACAGAGGCACCTCTCCTGCCGGTCGCTTTCGCGGCTCTCTCCAACATGGGCGCCCTGTCGAGACGGAACGATGAGCCGGCCAGGGCATCCCGGCCGTTCGATCGCGATCGCGACGGGTTCCTGTATGGCGAAGGGGCGGGCGTATTCGTCATCGAGACCGCCCAGCACGCCCTGGAGCGCGGTGCCACCATCGCGGCTGAGGTCATCGGCACCGCCCTTACCGCCGACGCATTCCACATCTCAGCTCCGGAACCGACCGGCCGCGGCGCTTGCATGGCCATGACCAAGGCGATGCAGGCTGCCGGCATCGCGCCCGATGAGCTCGACTATGTGGTCGCCCACGGTACGTCCACGCCGCTCAACGACGTGACCGAGACGCGCGCCATCAAGGCGGCGCTGGGTCGGCATGCCTACGAAGTGCCTATCAGCTCGCCCAAGTCGATGGTCGGCCATCTACTTGGCGCGGCCGGTGCGATGAGTGCGCTGGCCGCTATCGGCGCGATACGGGACGGCATCATCCCGCCGACCATCAACCTGGAGAACCCGGATCTGCCCGAATGTGACTTGGACTACGTCCCTCTGGTAGCTCGCAAGACACGCGTGGAAACGGCGATGATCAACGGTTTCGGCTTCGGTGGACAGAATGCGGTGGCCATCTTCCGGCGCTTCCAGGCCTGAGCAATGTGGATCTTCTGCGCTGGTATGCCGCAGTCCGGGTCGACCGTGCAGTACCAGCTGACCGTCCATCTGGTGGAAGGAGCCGGCCTCGGCCAGAGTGTCGAGTGGGTCGCGCCAGAGGAATGGGCCGCCGTTCGTGACAAGCACGCCGGCACGGCCTCGTGGAAGGTCTTCAAGACCCACCGCTGTACGCCACAGATGCGGGCCGAGTTCGATGCCGGCAACGCCACCGGCGTCTATGTCTTCCGGGACATCCGCGACGTGATCGTGTCGCGCATGAAACGGGGCGACAAGGACTTCGACCGGATGTGGGCGCGGACCCTGGAGTCGGCCCTGACCAGCTTCCAGAAGTGGACCAGCCTGGAGTCCGTGCTGGTCTCGCGCTACGACGAGATGGTCGCCGATCTGGCCGCGGAGGTGCGGCGCATCGCCCAGCATCTGGGCATCGCCGTGGGTCGGTCGGAGAGCGAGGCGATAGCGTCGGAGTACACCGTCGAGCGCCAGCGCGAGCGTATCAGGCAGGCCACATCCGAGGGGCGGCTCCAGCACGTCGGGCGCTCGATGGTCGATCCAGCCAGCCAGCTTCACGTCGGCCATGTGCGCTCTGGTCGGACTGG
>JACCYW010000066.1 GCA_013696275.1 Chloroflexota bacterium
GCTGGGCGCGCGCGGCGGGATCGCTGGACGGCTGCGATCCGATGGTCTGCGACACGTTCGTACGGCTCTCCTGGACGGGTTGGCGGGCAGTGTAGGCGCTGGTCCTCGGGCTGTCCAATGGGCATCGGTACCGGCAGCCAGAGGACCCACCGGCCATCGCCGGCAACAGGACGATGGTGTCGTGCTCGGTGACCTTCGTGGCGAGAGCATCAAGGTGCCGGATATCCGTGTCGTTCAGGTAGACGTTCACGAATCGATTCAGCTGACCATCCGCGTCGAGCAAGCGAGGACCAAGATCGGGATGCGAGGCGACGATGGCCTGGACCACCTCGCCCACACTCTCGCCGCCTGCTTCGAGGTGTTTGGCGCCGCCCGTTACGTCGCGCAGGACCGGCGGGATGCGGACCGTGGTCATGTCCCTCCCTCGAGCCAGGTTGCGACTGGTCCGAATGACGCCGGCAATGCGGCAGCCAGCCCCGGTTCACCGGGCCGGACGCGGCGGCCGGTCTGGCCGAGGTTGACGGCATCGGGTGTCTTGAGCCCGTTCCCGGTCAACAATGCGACCACCTCATCACCATCGTGGATGACGCCGCGTCTTCGGGCGGCGGCTGCGGCGGCCAGCGTCACGCCGCCAGCGGTCTCGGGGTAGATGCCCTCCAGGCCAGCCACCGCCCGGATCGCCCTTGCGGTCTCGATGTCGGACACCGCCTCCACCGAGCCACCGGTCGCCATCGCGAGGCGAACGGCATGTGCCCCATCAGCCGGGCTCCCGATGGCCAGCGAACGCACGAACGTATCGGGCTCCTTCACCGGCGTGACCGCCTCCGTCCCGTGATCGCACGCGTTGGCCACGGGCGCACAACCCTCTGCCTGGCCGCCCACGAAGCGGATGGCCTTCCGTTCGATGAGCCCCACCGCCGCCAGCTCATCGAAACCTCGACCGAGCTTGGTGAACAAGGCGCCCGAGGCGATGGGTGCGACGACGACGTCAGGCGAGCGCCAGCCCAACTGTTCGGCGATCTCGAAGGCGAGGGTGCGACTGCCCTCGGCGTAGAAGGGTCGCAGGTTGATGTTGACGAAGCCCCAGCCAGTCTCGTCGGCAAGTTCGATGCAGACACGGTTGACGTCGTCGTAGGTGCCCTGCAACGGGACGACGGTCGCTCCGAAGGCCACCGCCTGATGCAGCTTGGCTGGCTCGAGGTCGGCTGGCACGAACACGTAGGCGGGCATGCCCAGCACGGCTGCGGCGAGCGCAGTGGCACCGGCGAGATTGCCGGTGGATGCGCAGGCGAGGGCTGCCAGCTGCCAGGCGTGGGCGCGCGCGGCCGCGATGGCCACCGGTCGATCTTTGAAACTGAGGCTCGGGTTGCGGGTGTCGTCCTTGATCCAGAGCCGGTCCAGGCCGAGGGTCGGAGCGAGCCGATCGGCACAGACGAGGGGAGTGGAGCCGACCGTTAGTCCCTTCGTCGGTAAGTCATGGAGGGGCAAGAGCTCGCGATAGCGCCAGATACCCGGCGGCCGGCTACCGATCGACTCCCGATCGATCGTCGCCGCTATGCGGGCGTAGTCGTAGACGACCTCAAGCGGCCCGAAACAAGCGCGGCACACGTAAGCCAGGTCCATCTCTTCGGCGCGCGAACAACGGCGACAGGCGAGGCCGAGCACGAAGCTGGACGCGACGCGCCTGCTCGATGTCGCGGGCGGGCTGGTGGTGGGTGGGCTTACCATGGGGCTCGGCATCCGGGGCTCCTGTCATCGACTGATGGCGGGTCGAGCGCCGACACGGGGAAGGCACCAGCATGCGAAAGACCCTTCCTGCAGGGAAGGGTCTCGGGATGAGTTCCCTATCTCGCAGGATGACCTGCTCGGAATTGGCACCTTGCCGGCCGACGCCGGTAGGTTGTCGTGGCTTCGACGGGCCGTTCCCTCCACCACTCTGGATAAGGCTATTCAGTTGTGGATGGCAGCCTACCCGACCCGCCGCCATCGGCGCAAGTCGCGCTCACCACTGACCTGTCGTCAGAGAAGGGTGCGGCCGCCGTCGATGCGGATGGCGGAGCCGGTGATGTAGCTCGCGTCGGGACCGAGCAGGAAGCGGACCGCACCCGCCACCTCGGCGGCTCTGCCCATACGGCCAAGCGGTACATCTGGCCGCGCGTCGGGTGGGAAAGCCGGTGGGTCGAACGGGGTGTCTATGGCCCCTGGCTCGACCAGGTTCACGCGCACGCCCTGCGCAGCACCGATGAGCGCCATTGAGCGGACCAGCCCGCCCAGCCCGGCCTTGGCAGCGGCATAGGCGACCGAGCGGAGCGACCCCTCGACCGGCCCGACGATGCTGCCGATGACGACAGCCGACCCCTTGGAGGCCGCCAGGGCGGGCAGGCCGAGGCGCAGCGCGTGATACACCGCCGAGAGATCCACCCGCACCGTCTCGTCCCAATGAGTCACGTCATCCCAGGGACCGGACGGCGGGATGCCGGCGGCGCAAACGAGCCCGTCCAGTCGGTCACCGCAGATACCCAGCGCGTCGGCCAGCACGGCCGGGTCAGCCGCATCGCCGACCACGCGCTGACAGCCACTGGGACCATCATCGGTCAGGTCCAGCGACACCACCCGCCAGCCATCGGCCAGCAGTCGCTCCGCGACGGCCCACCCGATGCCTGATGCGGCACCGGTGACGAGCGCCACGCGCGCCGGGCTCACCCGGCCTCCAGCCGATCGAGCAGCACATCGATGGCATCCAGATAGCCTGGCCAGCCGCGCCCGATGACCTGGCCGATGACCACATCCTCGAGCAGCAGGACGCGCCGCCAGACCTCACGCTCCAGCACGTTGGAGATGTGGATCTCGACGGCCGGCCGCTCGGCCGCCTCGATGGCATCACGCAAGGCGTACGAGGTATGGCCCAGCGCACCGGGATTTATGAGCAGCCCCTCGAAGTCGAGCGCCTCGATCCGATCGATTAGCGCACCTTCATGGTTCGACTGGAGATGAGCCAGCGTCGCCCCCCGGGCTGCAGCATGTGTCCGTGCCCTTTCCACCACCTCGATGAGGCTGACTCGACCGTAGAGGTCGGGCCGGCGTTGTCCCAGCCGGCCAAGGTTCGGGCCGTTGAGGAGCAACAACCTCACGGTGTGGCCGTGATGGTGGCCATCGCCCGGTCCAGTTCCAGATCGGTCACGTCGTCGACCTCCTGGACTCGACCGACGGCCATCGGCAGGATCCAAACCTGGCGGCCTCGGTCGCGCTTCTTGTCGGTCAGCAGCGCAGTTCGGACGGCGGACCGGTCGAAGGGCGCCCGGAGCGGCAACCCGAGACCGTGCAGCACAGAGTCGATGCGCTCAGGCAGATGGTCGTCTGCGCCCCGCCCGGCAGCGATGGCGGCGACGGCGCGCAAGCCGAGTGCCACGGCAGGACCATGGGCCAGCC
>JACCYW010000161.1 GCA_013696275.1 Chloroflexota bacterium
GGCCATCTCGGCGCGCTCCTTTTGCTGTCCCTGTACGAAGTCGCCGCTGGCACGCTGAGCGAAGGCGGCGCAGACGACTCCGGCGCGGCAGCCGGCCAGGGTAGCCAGGACCAGGAGCGCCGATGCCTCCATCTCGAAGTTGAGGACTCGCTGGGCGGCCATGTCGGCAGCCAGATCGGGATAGCGGATGGGTAGCTGCGGGATGGGACGCCCCTGAGCGCCGTAGAAGCCGGGTGCTGTCGCCGTCAAGCCCACATGAGCTCGATGTCCGAGTCGATCTGCCGCCTCCGCCAGGGCGCTCACCAGGCCATAGTCGGCGACCGCCGGATAGCCGTCATGGACGAAGAAGCTGGTGGTCGCCTCCAGGCGGACGGCACCGGTGGTGATGACCAGGTCGCCCAGTGCGATGTCGTCGCGCAGGACTCCGCACGAGCCGATGCGGACCATCGTCGGCCGCTCGGTCAAGGCCAGGATCTCGGCCACCGAGATCTCCACATTGTCAGTGCCGATGCCGGTCGAGACGACCGAGACACGTAGCCCGCGGTAGGTACCGGTCAGCGAGCTGAATTCACGGTGCCTGCGCTCGAACTCCACTTCCTCGAGCAGCGGACGGATCCGCGCGGTCCGTTCCGGATCGCCCGGCAGAAGGATGTGGTCGGCCAGTTCTCCAGGTGCCAGATCGATGTGGTACTGCCGCTCCGTCCTGGGCAACGCGATGCGCGCATCCGCTTCCTGCAAGTGCCAACCTCGTCCATCTGCCGGGTGGTGTCCCCGTCGAAGCGTGGCAGCGCGATGGTCGAGCGTCAAGCACGGTCAGGCTCGGCCGTGGCGACGACCTCCTGGCTCAGCCCTTCCCGTGTCCGCCGCCGGCGCCACCACAGGACTCCGCCGGCCGACGCCAGCAAGGCCATCGAACCGACAAGGAGCGCCCAGCCAAGCAGTGGTACACCCGAAGACTGGGCGAAGGCGATCGATGCGGCCACGGTCATCGAGGCGCTGCCGCCAGATGGTGCCGCCGGCGCGCTTGATGTGACAGCCACCCGCCCCGGGGTGGTCACGTCAGCGAGACTCGCGACCACGATCTCCCAAGCCTGCCCCGGTGTCATCGGCGCCTGGACCAGGCCAGTCGCATTCACTACTGCCGCGATCTCTGGCACCAGGTCCGCCGCGAACGGTGCGTCACGGACGCGCACGACTGCCTGAGCCGTGGGGTCTTCCAATGTGATCGAGTCGCTGCCCACCTGGACTACCCGTCCGGCGACGCGGACGACGCGACCCTCGAAGGCGGGTAGCTCAGCCAGCGTGGCAAGGACCACGGCCGCGCCGCCCTGCGATGCGCTGCCGGCTGGGTAGGATCCACCGTTGCCCAGGCTGCCAGAGGGGTGCGGTCCGTCGGATGCGCCGATACCAGGGGAAGGACTGCCACTTGGCGCCGGGCCGCTCGAACGGACATCCTCTGCGCTTCTGGGCACCACCGTCAGGCGCTGGTCGGACGCGGTCGGATAGGCGCGCCGGACAAGCCCGGTGATGGTCACACGGGCGCCCTCGGCCGGTGGCGCCAGCGCTGCCGAAGCGAGACCCGCCACTGGCAGAGAACCAGACCCGCCCAGATCCAGCTCCGCCCGCCACGCGCTACCGGAGCGGGAGACCTCAGTGATGGCACCGGTCGCTCGGACGAGCAGCCACTCGTCACTTGCCGATGGTGGCCGGGCAAGGACGGTCACTGGCACGGATCTACGGCCGCGGAGGAGCGGCGCCGAGCTGGCCTCCAGCTGCGAGGCCCCGTAGTAGGTTCCTACCAGGCCACTCACGCGGATCACCGCGCCCACTTCCGGGACGGCTGTCTCTTCCAGGAGGCGGACGAGCACCGCGCCGCTGCTGTCCTGGACCGTCACCCGGCGCCCGTCACCATCCAACAGACCGACCGGGGACGTGACCACGCCCTCCACCGTGGCCGTGCCACCCTGTCTGAGGGCGGCGGCGATGGACGACAATGGACCGTCGTCCGGACGACCGGTGGGCACCTGCCGCCCGGTCGGTCGGGCCGTCGGCCGAGTCGTCGGCGTCGGGCGTGGCGTCTGCGATGGCGTCGGCTGAGCTAGCACCTCCAGGTCACTCGCCTGACGCGGCCAGAGCCGGTGGCCGTCGCCTGCGCCACGTGACGACTCGCGCTGACCGACGATGCCTGTGGCACGAATCAGCTGTCCGGCGGCGAACCCGTCGCGCACGGGACCGGCGGTACCGAATACATAGACCCTGCCCTCACCGTAAGCATCGGAGATGGCCAGCGCGAAGCTTCCCGACGAGCCGGTCTCGACCCCGTCCACGCGACCGGTCAAGCGCACGAGCTGGCCTTCCTCAGACTCACGCAGAGAATCGGAGTGTACGGTCCGAGCCGTTACCGAGGCACCCGTGCCCAGACGGGTCACGCCCCCGACGAGCGGGCGGATCTCCAGGTTGCCGTAGGGATCCGCCAACTGACCGGTGACCTGGACTCGCAGTCCCTCGCCGATGCCATCGGATGCGTCGCCATCGGCCAGTCGCACACCGATGCCGCCGGTCGCATCCTGTAGCACGAAGTAGTCCTCATGGAGCAATCGCCCGACCTCTGCGGTCACCGTGCCTCGGACGGTGACC
Source organism: Chloroflexota bacterium (assembly GCA_013696275.1). GTDB lineage: Bacteria > Chloroflexota > Limnocylindria > Limnocylindrales > CSP1-4 > Palsa-1032. Next base: position 2,638 of record JACCYW010000161.1, read on the forward strand.
AGATCGCCGATGGCCCGCCCGCGCGCCTGCGACACGGCGACCAGTGCCTCCGGCGACTCCGTCGGTGAGGGGGTGGCCGTCGGACGCGGCGTGGCGGTCGGACGCGGCGTGGCGGTCGGACGCGGCGTCTGTGTCGGGAGGACCGAGGTGGGCGACGGAAGCGGCGTCGGTGGCGCCGAGTGGATGACCACATCGCTCGCATCCCGGAGGTACAGACGGTACCGGCCCAGCCCAGCCACTCGATCGTCCTCACCCAGGACGCCGGTCAGCTCCGCATCAGCCCCTGGCGGCAACGCCGGATGCTCAAGCCCGCTCGGCGCGACCGCGACAGCCAGTAATCGCCCACTCCCATCGTCAATCGACACCGCGAAGCCATCTTCAAGGTGCTCTGGACCGCTGACCACAAGGCCGCGCACCCGGATCAGCCGTGCCTCCAGCTCCTCCCCAGCCGCCCCGGTCTCTGTGGTCACGACATCGAGAGCAGGACCGCTGCCCACTATGGTGAGCTGGTCGGGGCTGTCCAGGACCACGCTCAGCTGGCCGAAGAGATCCGCCACCCGGCCCTCGACGAATACGTCCGTGCCGACGCCGAGGTCGGGCCAGCCGATGCCCTCCAGGTGAAGCGCGATGCCGGCCGTGTCGTCCTGGCCGAACGCTCCGGCGCCGCCACCCAGGAAGCGGAGCGGCGTGGTGAGCCGCGCGACGAACGACACGTGACTCCCCAGCGGGAGTGTTCGTGCCTGCTCCACGCTGACCAACCCGACGGTCGGTGTGGGAGACGCCGAGGGTGGGCTGGGCGGCGTTCCCGCCGGCGAGCTCGATGGGACCGTCGTGGGTCCGGGAGTGGCGGAGCCCGTGGCCTCGGGGCTTGGCAGTGGCGTCGGCGAGGGGTCGACCGGTCCGGGCGGCGTGGGTGGATCGATCGATGCCTGGGCCATCGGCACCGCCTGGATCCAGCTGTCGGAAGCGTTATCGCCGGTGTCGCGACCGTTGCCCAAGCCACCGCCCGGCAGTCGTTCCAGGCTCGACCCGGCCGGTGGTGCGATGCCTGGCTCGCCTTCCCGGAAGGCGCTCGCCGCGTCTCCCCAGCTGAGGGCGTCGATGGCGCCGCCGCCGACCGGACGGATGACCATGCTGCCGCCGGCCGAGGAGATGCCCGACGACCAGAGCCCGTCCGCCCGCGTGGCGTGGATCCCGTCGCGGTTGGCCAGGAGGAGATGTCGGCCCGGGCCCAACAGCAGTTGGCTGGTCCAGTGTTGCTTGCGCGTGACCGTCTGACCACTCGAGCTGACGTA
>JACCYW010000165.1 GCA_013696275.1 Chloroflexota bacterium
CCGACCACGGCGACCCGGTCGTCCAGCAAGGGCCGCGGGTCAGCGATCGACCCGGCCACCGCGCTCGCCGCAGCGGTCAGGGGCGACGCCAGGAAGGTCCGACCGCCCTGCCCCTGACGACCCTCGAAGTTGCGGTTGGTGGTGCTGATGGCGTACTGCCCGGGCGAGAGTTCGTCGCCGTTCATGGCCAGGCACATCGAACATCCGGCCTCGCGCCACTCGGCCCCTGCTGAGCGGAAGACGTCATCGAGACCCTCAGCTTCAGCCTGCGCCTTGACCTGCTGCGATCCGGGCACGACCATCACGCGCAGACCTTGGGCGACCCTTCGACCGCGCAGCACGGAGGCCGCTTCGCGCAGGTCGGAGAGGCGGCTGTTGGTGCAGGAGCCGATGAACACGACGTCCAGGCGCTGCCCGGCGATGGTCTCTCCCGCCCGCAGATCCATGTAGCCGAGAGCTTGCTGCAGCGCCGTCCGCTGACGGGCATCCGTCAAGGACTCGGGTGCTGGGATGCGCCCGCTGACGGGGACGCCCATGCCCGGATTGGTGCCGTAGGTGACCATCGGCTCCAGGTCATCGACCGCCAGCGTCACCGAGGAGTCGTAGGTCGCGCCTTCGTCGGTCGGCAGCGCTCGCCAGTCGGACAACGCCTGCTCCCAGGCCTGTTCCCGGGGGGCGTACGGTCGACCGGCCAGATAGTCGAAGGTGGTCTCGTCCGGCGCGATGAGTCCTGCCCGCGCGCCGCCCTCGATGGACATGTTGCAGACGGTCATGCGCTGCTCCATCGACAACCCGCGGATGGCCTCGCCGGTGTACTCGAACACATGACCCACGCCGCCACTCACGCCGATCTGCGCGATGAGCGCCAGGATGATGTCCTTGGCCGACACGCCCGCCGCGAGGACCCCCTCCACGCGTACCTTGAACGTCTTCGGTCTGCGCTGGAGCAGGCACTGGGTCGCCAGCACCATCTCTACCTCACTGGTGCCGATGCCGAAGGCGAGTGCGCCGAAGGCGCCGTGGGTCGAGGTGTGTGAGTCACCGCAGACGATGGTCATGCCGGGCTGCGTCGCGCCAAGCTCGGGCCCGATGATGTGGACTATCCCGCGCCGGTCGGAATCCATGCCGTGGTGGGGGATGCCGAACTGGCGACAGTTGCGATCTAGTTGGGCGACCTGGAACGCGGCCTGCTGGTCGAGGATGGGCAGCTCCCGTCCATGGGTCGGCGTCGAATGGTCGGCCGTGGCCAGCGTCAGGTCCGGCCGACGTACCGTCAGACCTCGCTCGCGCAGTGCCGTGAAGGCCTGCGGACTGGTGACCTCGTGGACAAGGTGCAGATCGACCGCCAGGACGGTCGGCGCGCCGGGTTCATCCACGACGACATGACCGTCCCAGATCTTCTCGACCAGGGTCCTGGCGGGAGCGGCTTGGTCCATTGGTTGACGGGTCCGTTGCTGCGGCTTGGCGTGGGAGGAGGTTACCAAACGCCCCGGCCTCAGCTGATCCGATTGCAGCCCGATTCACCGCCGCGAGGCGTACGGAGGCTAGCGTAGCTCGACGACGATGTGCTCGGCGGACGGATCGCTGTCTTGCCGGGCAGAATCGGCTAAGAGGGTGCGCGGATAGGCGCCAGGATCGATCCCGGTGACCTCGGGCTCTTCCACGGTCTCCCAGTAAGCGCAGTCGTAGTGCTCGACCCCCACGGCCGATCCCAGATCCTCGCTGAAGGCCTGTGAACTAGGACGAGTTTCAACTAGATGAGAGAACTCGTCTCACCCGCTTACGGTGCCGCATGTACAAGTCGGGCCTGCGGTTGCCGGACGGCCCGGCGCAGCTCCTGGATGCGGATGTGGTTGGCGGCAGGATCGCGGAAGGCGCAGTCGCGGACGCCGTACGGCTGCTCGGTCGGCTCCTGGACGACCTCGGCGTCGCGGGCCTGCAGCTTTTTCGAAGGTGTCGTCGAGGTCCTTGGTGGCCAGGACGATGCCGGCGTAGCTGCCTTTCGGCATCATCTCGGCGATGGTGCGGCACTCGTCGTCTGCACCCCACGTGGTCGTGGGGGCCGACCATGATCCAGCGCATCGCTCGCTCCACCGCGGGCCGTGAAATCGATCTCAGGTGCGGCGGTCATGACTCGCGCGTCAACGGGTCTCCTAAGAAGGTGACGCCGTAGGGCTCGGTGATCTGGGCCAGGCGCACTGGATCGGGTGGTCCGTCCAGCGAGGCGAAGTACTCCTCTTCGGCCGCGAACATCCCCTCGATCGCGGTTGGCGAGACGGTGGACACGAGCCGGAGCGGGCGGTCCGAGAGATTGGCGAAACGGTGCGGAACGCCTGGCGGCATGATCACGCAGTCGCCGGCGTGGAGTTCCATGCGCTCGCCGCCGAGCTCGACGGTGAAGACGCCTTCGATCACATAGACCGACTCGTGCTCGTGGGTGTGCACGTGCAGGCTCGGACATGGCGCTCCTGGCTCGATCCGGGCCTCGCCGATGAGGAACCTCCCGTCCGTCGACGCGCCATTCGCCAACACCTGCCACGGGATGGGGCTGCCGTCCCGCCACCGCCCGACCTTCGACCTCGAGATGCCGCGCATTCATGCCTCCTTCTGGCTATACCTGCACCTTAGTGTTCTACACTAGCGTGCGCCTCTAGTGATGTGCTACACTATACTCCAGCGATGGTCGACGTCAAGGGGTCGAGGCGGGAGCGCGCGGAGGCGACCAGGCTCAAGATCCTCCACGCCGCCGAGGCCGAGTTTCTCGAGCGCGGCTTCCACGGCGCCACGGTCGCCGCGATTGCCAGGCGCGCCGGCGTCGCCCAGCAGACCGTGTACTTCGTCTTCCACAACAAGGTCGCCTTGATCAGCGCGGTGATCGACAACGCGGTGATGGGCGAGGACGAGCCGACGATCCCGCAGGAGTCGGCGTCGTGGAAAGCGATGGAGGCCGAGCCGGATGCCACCGAAGCCCTGCGGATCTTCGTCCGCGGGACAGGCCCGCTGTTCGCGCGTGCGGCCGCGATCTCCGAGATCCTCTACGCAGCTGCGCTGACCGACCCCGAGATGCGCGATACGTGGGACACCCACGAGACGCTTCGCGTCGAAGGGTTCCGCTCGGTGATCGAGGGCCTTGCGTCGAAAGGCGGACTGAAAAGCGGGCTCGACATCGGCACCGCAACCGACATCCTCATGACGATCTACGGCGACGCTACCTATCATTTCTTCATCACTGAGCGCGGCTGGTCTCACGGCCCACTGATCGAGTGGTACTGCGAATCGCTTCCGCGCTTGCTTCTGGAACAAGCGCCGCCCGACAGGGTGCCCGACGGCCGGTCGAGCGAGAGGTAGCCGAGGCTGATCTCCACGAACGAGTCGAGGGTCTGCACCAGCGCGGCGAGCAGCGGCGCGACCGACGGCTCGTCGAGGCCGTGGACCCATGGCCAGGTCGCTGATCTGCATCGCGCGGCCGTCGGCGATGTCGATCCTCTTGATCTTCGACGACCGGGCCGCCTCGCTGAGCTGGGTGCCGCGGCGTCAGCTTCCTGGGTGACGCCTATCCGCTCAAGCTCTCATGTGACCTTAGTGCCTCGCATCTGTCGCGACGAGCTGGAGGCACTCAAAGATGCTGTGGCCGACGATCTCGACCGGCTTGAAGCACAGGGACGGCCGGTCCCACCTCCGCGTCGGGTCCATCGAGCACTCCCGGACCCGGCGTCTCGATCGTGCCCCTCCCATTGGGGCTGATGGCGGGAGTGTGGACCTTCAGCCGCTTTCGCTCGCCACGAGCAGCTCGGCGATCTGGACCGTGTTGAGGGCGGCACCCTTGCGCAGGTTGTCGGTGACGGCGAACCATTCGAGGGTGTGCCGATCGTGTGGGTCCTGGCGGATACGCCCGACATAGACAGGGTCCCGCCCGGCCGCTTCGAGGGGAGTGGGC
>JACCYW010000176.1 GCA_013696275.1 Chloroflexota bacterium
TGCTGTCTTGACCTGGAAGGCATCCCAGCGCAGGCTCATGGGGGCACTGGTCGCGCTGCCACCGAGATAGCCGCGGACGCCAGCGCCACCCGGACCCTGAGGCCCGAGGACCGAGTCGCTCACCTCCACCTGCCACCCGGCCGGCTCGACCGTCCCCGACCAGACCCTGATCTGGAGCTGGGTGGGCAACGAGCCGGTGACCCTGAAACGGATGCCGAGTGGCTTGTCCGCCTGATAGGTGAGCCCGTCCACACGGACCGATGCACCGATAGCGGTCGTGGATCCATCGATCACGCCGGAGGCTTGGACATGGACCGCCCCAGCCGGCGTCACCCTGACCACGGCCCGGTACTCTCGCGTGTTGTCGATGTGCCGAGCCAGGAGGTAGGCGAAAGCGTCACCTCCCGTCGGTAGCTCGGAGAGGGTCACCGCACCCGCGACATCGACGTGAGTCGCTCCCAGACCGGGCAGCGTAGAGGATCGGTTCGTGCCCGCCGTCGGTATCCGCATGGTCCCCTGTGCGCCGTCGACGTCGTAGTCGTCGATGGCTCCGGTGTGCGTCCATGGGCCGCCTGTATCAGCCGATCCCCAGCCAGACGAGCGGGTCCGTCCGAAGTCGTCGGCAGCGATGACCGTGCCGCTGTCTGGATCGACTGTCACGGCCACGTTCCGTGCGAACTCGGATGTGTTGCCGGCCCCATCGGTGGTGGTGGCGGTGACGACATCGTCCGGATCAAGGGTGCCGCCAGGGATGGTGAACCAGCCGCTGCCGGCAGTGGTCGTCGAGGCGATGAAGGCGCGGCCTTCGCCGTACTCGCCAGCGGGGCCATCACTCTGGAACAGCTCGACCGTGCAGCCTGGACATGCCTGGCCGGTAACGGCGGTGGATGTGGCCACGGCGATCTCCGGATAGTTGAGACGCTGATTGGCCCCGCCGTCCACGCCGCCATCGTCGTTCGGGTTGACCGATCCGAGCGGCGCGAGGTCGATGCCCAGCCCCGCGTTCGAGTAGATGGAGTTGCGGCTGATGGTGACCCGGTCATCGTCGGCGTTCCGGATCTGGATGCCGGCCGGGTTGTTGGCGACGACGTTCCCGATGATGAGGATCCGCTCGGCGTGATAAGTCACTCCGATGCCCCGGAACCTGTTGCCCAGCGAGGTGCCGTCAAGGCCCAGCCCCACCCGGTTGTCGCTGACTATGGTGCCCGTGGTATCGAACCCATCGATCTGGATGCCCACGTCGCGGTTGTTGGCCACCGTGTTATGGCGCACCTCGCTGTCCTGTACGTGGTCTTCCACGTGGATCCCGAAGTGCTCGTTTCCCATGTCCACGGTCACGGGCTGTCCGTTATCAAAGCGGATCACGCTGCCGCGGGTACCCGTCACATCCGTGCCGACAAGGTTGCCGATGATCCGGTTGCCCACGGTGGGCCCGCCGTTCCAGCCGGTCGTCCCGAAGCCATGGGAGATCTCGGCACCCGTGCGTCGGTTGCCGGAAAGGACGTTGCGTTCGCGAAGACCCGTGCCGCCGGCTGTGTTGAAGGATGCGCCCAGATTGGCGTCCCAACCCTCCAGCCTGTTGCCCAGTCGACGATCACCGCGTGGCCCCAGGCCGATGATGTTGTTGCGTGAGACGTTCTGGGTCGTGCCTTCGTGTGTGTGATAGATGCCGGAAGCGGCGTTGCCGGAGATGACGTTGCGGTCGGCGAGGGCCGGTGTACCGACCTGATTACCGGAGCCGTTGTTGATGAGCACGCCACCATTCGCCGTCTGTACCCATGAGGGCGTGAAGTAGGTGCCACCGGCGTCAGTGCCGATGAAGTCGCCGGCGATCAGATTCCGATCGGCCCCGAAGCCATCCAACTGGATGGAGCGCCAGAACCGGTACGTGGCGAGGCCTCGGATGACGTTGTCGGCCGATGTCACGAAGAGCGCCGGATAGCGGTTGGTCTCGCCGGTGCCCACTAGTTCCACGCGTATCACGGCGTTGCTGATCAACGGGTCGGTATTGGGGGAGCTGCCCGGCTGCGTGTAGCCGTCTATCGTCGTAGGTCCGGAATCGTCGTTGATGGCGATGCGGCTGCCGACAGTGATGCGCTTGATGGCGGAACCGCCGATACCGAAGGTGATGAGATCCGCGCCCGGGTGATTGTTCGACTCAGAGACGGCCGCCCGCAGGCTGCACCTGGCCGCAGCGGTGGCGCATACGCCGTCACCGATGGCCGCATCCGGGTCATCGCTGGTCGTGTCGACCAGCCATGTCCCTGTTCCTCCGCCGGCCCCCGAGGTTGCGGCAGTTGGGCCGTAGTGCTCTGGCGCAAGATGCGCGGCCAATGCAGTGACGTCAGCCACGTCGATGCACCCATCCCCGTTCACGTCGCTTTCAGAGGCGCCCAGACAAGGATCGCCGGCCAAGCGCCGCAGGCTCCAGTCGAGCCCTACTTCGCGCAAGTCGCCATTGGTCGCGATGCCGTCGCCGGTCAGGTCCGTGCGAGCCACCCCCCGAGTGCTGGACGACACCCTCCAAGGTGCCTCCGGCGCTTGGATGATGGTGGGATCGGAACCGACCGCGATGCTGATGGTCGGGGTCGACAGCCGGACAGTCAGGGGGCGACCTCCTTGGTCCACCACCTTGACCGCGGAAAGGGAGAACATCAATGTCCCGGAGCGGTCCGGGGTGAGGGCGATGCGCGCCACGGTCAGGTCGCGTGCTGCCCTCCGGGCGCCGGCCGGAGTGCGCGACACGCAGTCGCGCGCCGGGCAGGTGTACGAACCAAAGGCAACACCGCCATCGATCTCCTCAGGCCCGAGTGGCACGACGTCCCGCCCCAGGCCAAGCGTGGTCGCGCCGCGCTGAGCCATGCCGCTCAAGTGGACAGCCGATGGGTCGAACGACAGGACGCCCTCGTAGCCGCCGAAGAGAGGCACATCGCGCGCCGTAAGCGTCAGGACGAAGGGATGGCCGATCTGTGCTCGTGCCGGGCCGTGGATATCCAGGGAGGCATCCGCAGCCGACGCTCCTGTGACGGGAAGGGCTGCCGACAGGACCATGGTGGCCAAGACCAGCGGAGCACTCAGCCAGGCGCGCGCCCAGCGATGACTAAGGGACATCAGTGAGGACCTCGGGACGGATGGCGGACAGACGAGGGTACCACCGTCATCTTAGCCCCCCCGGCGACTCTGGTTACAAGGGGTCGACGACCTCGCTGGTGACAGACGTTGCCCCACCGACAACGTAGTGACATCACGGTCTAGGGCTGTGCTTCGAAGGCGCCGATATCGATCCGCTGGCCCACCGGCACGGGCGCTCCGGCATGATCGACGTCATAGGCCGCCATATCTGGGATCGGTTCCCCACCGTCGATGGCCACGCTTGTCGGCAGCAGCCGCAGATCGCCGGCGGCTCGGTCTACCCAGCCGGGATCCGCCACCAGCGAGTTGAAATGGACGGCTGAACCAGGGTCGCGATCACCGGCGATGGACACGACCGGTGACCCGCTCGAGCTCCACAGCAGGTTGTGTCGCTCCTGGCAGGCACCGTCGCACGTGATGGCCGCATAGGCAACCTCATGCCCGTCACCGTCGGACCAGATGATGTTGTTGACGACGGTCAATGTCTCGGGCCCGCAGCCTGCCTGGCAGATGATCCCTCTGGCCCGGCGTCCGGGCAGATAGACGCTGTTATTGGTGGCGACCGTAGAACCGATCGGTCCGAAGCGGTTGGCGGGGCCCCTGGTGACGAGGAACGCCTGCCCCTCGCCGGGCCCGTCCACGCCGACGACGACATTGAAGCCGATGCGGTTGCCAGTCGGCACCGCCGCCGACTCGGGCTTGCCGAGCTCGATGAACGACTCATTGTCGAAGGCCGTGTTGTGGTGGATATCGTTGTCGCTGCCACTTCCCCACATCTCCACGGCGGAACCGTCGCGACCATAGTCGTACGAGCAGGCGTCCTGACCCCGGAACTCGTTGTGGTCGATCTCGTTGCCGTTGCCCTGGATCTGGACACCGACGGCGCCGCCATCGTTACCAGGCTGGCTGTCCAGTTTGAGCATCATGGTATTCGCGCTGAAGCGGTTGTCGTGGATCCGGGTGCCGGTGGCACTGGCCGAGATCACCGCGCCGCGAGTGAGTCCAGTGATCTCCGACCGTGTCAATTCATTGCCCAGCCCGACTCCATCCGCCGTTCCCTCGAACCAGACGCCGGCATGGTTGCCTACCGGCTGGCCGCCACATCCGTCGTCGACCACCTCTGCCACGCCAACGAAGCGAAGGCCATCGATCCGGACGTAGGAGCCGACGACTCTCAATAGGACACCGGGATCCCAGTCCATGGCCCCGCAATCGGCCCGACAACGTGTCGTCCCGTCCGGATTGGTCAACGTCGGCGGGCCCAGGGTCGGATCCCCATAAGTGCTCACGATGATGGGAGCCTGGGCTGAGCTGTCGGCGGCGATGATCCGCGTCTCTTGGCCGCCCCAGACACACCCGTGCCTCAGCAGAAGCCGATCATTGCCCGTCAGGATCCGCCCGCCGATCCGGTTGCTCCACGGCGTCTGCCACGCGGTCGCTTCGCTCGTGCCGGCGGCTCGATTGTCACCATCGTCGCAATCGACGTAATAGGTCTGGCCGGGGCCGGCTTGGCTGGTCCGGGCGACCAGGGCGAGACCGATCAGCGTTCCCGTGACGGCTACCACCAACATCGTGACCAGGACGAGAGTGCGCCGCGGTACGACACGATGAAGCGACCCGACGGATCCTCTGGCAGACACCCTGTCATGCTTGCACGAATCATCGTCCGACCGAGACCTTTCCATAGCGAATCGTTGCGTGCGGCCACCAGAGGTCCCATCGGGTCCTTGACTGAAGTACCACTCTGCCCTACGATCACAGCCGGCAGGTGACCCAGAAGCCTGCTCGGATCGGTATGCCCGTGTCCGTCCCAGTGGCTCCCGGAAGGACCCATGCGTCGATTCTCCTTAGCCCTTGTCCTTGTCAGCCTGGCCGTGGTCGGCGGTTCGTCGATGGCAGCGGTCGCCGCTGTGCCGGGCCCCGCTCTCGCCATCACCACTCCCGAACGCGTCGCCCGCGACCGCGCGTTCGAGATCACGCTGCGTCTGCCTGAAGGCACTGCCGCCGTCGATGGTCGCGTGCTGTTCGATACGCACGCCATGGAACTGCTCGGTGTCGCCCCCCTGGGAGGCGGCGTAGGCCTCCGCCCGGTCGAGATGCGCGATGGTGCCGCGTTCGGCGCCTACGGGCTTCGTTCGTCGACGGGTGCCACCGTGCTCCGCCTCGTCTTCGTCGCGAGTCGCGCCGGTCGTGTCCAGGTACGCGTCGTCGTCGATGCCACGGCCGGCCGGGAAGGTCGCCGCGCGACCGTGTCGGGTGCTGATCGCGTGGCGACAGTGGGAGTGGGCGGCGGTACCACGTCGATCCCCTCGCCGCAGGTGACGTCCCGTCCCGACCCGGTCAGGGCAGCAGGCACTGTCCAGGAGCTTCAGCCTGATGGTCGCTTCGACAAGCGTGACGTGGATGTGGCGCGATGGGCGTGGGAATACGCGCGGCTGAAGGGCACCGTCTGTGATGCCTCAGCTGGGGATGCCAACCGAGACGGATGTGTCGACGCCGTGGACGTTCAGGCCACGGTGGCCGCCCGCAGTAAGTCAGACCAGTTCACGGCTCCATCGTCAGACCAGTTCACGGCTCCATCGCTGGCAGCCGTGATCGCGTCGACCACCTACGTCGTGACAAGCCCGACTGACACGCCAGATGCAGCGACGGGCAACGGAGTCTGCGCAGACAGCCTGGGTGTGTGCACCCTTCGCGCGGCCATCATGGAGGCCAACTGGACATCGGGCGAGGACCGTATCGACTTCGCGCTGCCCGGTCTTGCCCCAGCGCTCATCCAGTTGAGTGGTCCGCTGCCGCTCATCAACTCGCGCAGCGGCGGCGTCATCATCGACGGCTACACGCAGGCGGGATCTCAGGTCAACAGCGCGACCGTCGGCTCCAACGCCATCCCCGGCGTGGAGATCAGGGGCAACGGCTTCAACGCCCGCGAGGTGGCCTTCTTCATCACCAGCTCCGGCAACACCATCCGGGGCATGCTCATCCACAACGCCTACCGGGGCATCATGGTCGACCACCCCAACGCCTTCAACAACCGCATCGTCGGGAACTTCATCGGGTTCACAAGGACCGGAGCCAATGAGGTAGCGATGAACTTCGCGGTCGTCCTGAACACCGGCGCTCACGACAACATCGTGGGTACGCCAGCTCTGGCGGACCGCAATGTGATCGGCAACCATTCCCATGCCGTGGAAGCCTACGGGCCCGGCACGAACGCCAATGTGATCCAGAACAATGTGCTGTGCATGCGACCCACCGGCATGGCGACGGCCATCTGCAACGTGGGGGTCGATCACAACTTCGGACCCAAGAACGAACTCATCGGCGGGACTGGCCTGAACGAGAAGAACATGATCGGGGCGACGCGCCTCCAGGGCATCGAGTACTCGCATGGCTGGAACCCGGCGGTCGGGAATGGGGACACGGATCCGACCTACCAGATCAACAACAACCGCTCGATCGGCAACTGGGTGGGATTCCGCGGTGACGGTTCGTACGATATCAATTTCCGCTCGGGCCAGAACGACCAGGGCACCGGGGACAACGGCAACGGCATCAACGTGTACGACGGCTCCAACGACAACCTCGTCGAGGGCAACTACATCGCCTCACGTTTCGATGGCATCCAGGTGATGAGCCAGAATGCACAGCGCAACACCGTCCGCAATAACATCATCGGCGAGTCGCCGCTTGGGCAGGCCGCGCCCTTGACGGGCTGGGGCCTCAAGATCCGCAACGGTACCCGCTTCGACACCCTCCAAGGCAACATCATCCGGAACGCCGCACTGGGCGGCATCGGTCTCATCCAGCCCAACGTGCTTAACATCCGGATCAGCCGCAATATCGTCACAGGTACCAACGGGCCGGCCATCGACCTATACGGCATCCCGGGACCGGATCCCAACGACGCCGGTGACGGCGACACCGGTGCCAACAACGTGCTCAATACGCCGGTCTTTACGAGCGCCACCACGAGCGTCATCTCAGGCACCGCAGTCGCGGGTGGCACGGTGGAGGTCTTCCGCGCCTCACGGCCAGCAGGTCAGTTCGGACTGCCCACGGAGTTCCTGGGGGGGGCGACCGTCGCTGCCAACGGCACGTGGTCGTTGCCCGTAACGCTCACCAACGGGGCCATCGTGACGGCGCTGCAGATCAGGAGTAACGACGACACATCCGAGCTAGCTGCCAACGTGGCGGTCGGCCAGGCACCGTCGTCGCCCGCTCCCGGTGATCTGCTCTTGCGAGACGACTTCCAGCGTACCACCAGCGGCGGGTGGGGGACCGCCAGCCAGGGCGGACCCTGGTTCCATACCGGCCCGCTGGCTGACTTCTCGGTGGCTGGTGGTGTGGGCCGCTTCCAGATGGCCAACGGCCAGACCAAGGGGTCGACACAGGCGCTGGACGTCGCTCCGGTCTCCATCACCGGTCAGGTGACCGTCGATCGCCTGCCCGATGCCGGGAACGTGTATCTGTATCTGGTGGCGCGGGCCGACGGTCAGACCCGCTACGACGCCCAGCTGAGGATCGCTCCAGGTGGCTCGCTGTTCGGTCGCCTCCGGCGCGTGGAGAATGGTGCAGTGACGACGCTTGGTCCAGAGGTCGCTGTCAGCGGCACCAGCGCTTCCGCCGGCGTGCCGCTGCGTCTGCGCTTCGAAGCTGTCGGTTCCGATCTCCGCTTCCGAGTCTGGGCTGCGTCGGCGCCTGAGCCGGCCGGCTGGGATGTGACCGCGGTCGACTCGACCCCTGATCTGCAGGATGCAGGAGACGCCGGGCTTCGTTCGTATATCGCCGGAGTGCCGAATGGACCGGTGACGGTGACGCTCGACGACTTCGAGGTCCGCCGCGGCTGATCATCGAAGGGGTCGCGCATAAGGCCCTTCGTCATGTCTGGCATCACGTTCAGACGGCTTGAACCAACGGAACGGGATGCCCGCGATCATGCGACTGCTGATGGTCTCTGCCAATCATTTCCCCGTCATGGGCGGCGTCGAGATGCACCTCCGCGAGGTGACGCCGCGCCTGGCTGCGGCCGGCGTCGAGGTGGAGGTCTTGACGACGGATCGGACCGGGAGACTGCCCCGGCTGGAGCAACAAGAGGGAGTCCTCATCCGGCGGGTGGCCGCCTGGCCCAGGACACGCGACTACTACATCGCCCCGGGCATCCTTCGGCACATGGCCAAGGGCAGCTGGGACATCGTGCATGTGCACAGCTACCAGACAGCTGTGCCGCCGCTGGCGATGCTGGGAGCCATCCGCGATCGGGTGCCGTTCGTCCTTTCGTTCCATAGCGGCGGCCACGCTTCGTCGATGAGGAACCGGCTACGCCGGTCACAGCAGATGGCACTGCGCCCGCTGGTGGGACGGGCCCGTCGCTTGATCGCTGTCTCGCCCTTCGAGGTGCGCCTCTTCGCCCGCTCGATGAAGCTGCCCCTCGACCGCTTCGTCACGATCCCCAACGGAGCTGACATGCCACAGCCCTCGCCCGGCGTGGGACCCAGTCAGGAGTCGCCGCTCATCCTATCGGTCGGTCGGCTGGAGAGCTACAAGGGCCACCAGAGGGCGATCCGAGCGTTTCCCCACCTCCTGTCGGAGATCCCGGCGGCGAGACTGCGCATCGTGGGCACGGGACCTTATGCCGGCCAGCTCCACGGCCTCGTTGACGATATGGGTCTGAGGGCGGCCGTGACGGTCGGATCGCTACCGCCCGGCGAGCGTCAGGCGATGGCCGATCTCGTGGCCAGTGCCAGCCTGGTCGTGCTCTTCAGCGAGTACGAGGCGAATCCGGTCGCCGTCATGGAGGCATTGGCACTCCGACGACCGGTGCTGGCAGCGCACACCTCCGGACTAGCCGATCTGGCCGACCAGGGTCTGATCAGCACCATCCCCCTCGCGGCCAGCCCGGTCGAGACGGCGCGCGCGATGGTTGATGCGGTGCGGCGACCGATCGCTTCGCCGCCTGTATCGCTGCAGACCTGGGACAGCTGCGCGGCGGATCTGCTGGCCGTGTATCGGGACGTACTGGCCAGGGCATGACCGGATGCGTGTGATGCTCCTGTCGGACATGTACCCGCCGGTCATCGGCGGCATCGAGCTGCACGTCCGCAACCTCGCCCGCGGTCTCAGCGCCCGCGGTCATGAGGTCAGCGTCGTGACGATGCATCACGAAGGACAGCTGATGGCCGAGCACGATGGGGGCGTTTCGATCCATCGCCTCCGCGGCACCATCCATCGACTCGATCGGGCCTACGGCGATATGGGTAGAAGGTATGCGCCGCCGGTCCCCGATCCAGGACTCACGCGATCCCTCTGGTCGGTCATCCGCGCGGCGAGACCGCAGGTGGTCCACGGTCACAACTGGCTGACCCGGTCCTTCTTGCCACTCAAGGGCAGGAGCGGCGCACGCCTGCTGGCGACCCTGCACGACTATGGCCTGGTCTGTGCCAAGCGCAGCCTGGTCTATCGCGAGCGCACTTGTGACGGCCCGGAGTTGAGCAAGTGCCTCGGCTGTGCCGCCCGCCATTACGGCACGGCCAAGGGGATGGCCATCACCCTGGGCACCTTCGGCAGCGGGCCGATGGAACGCCGAGCGGTGGACCTCTTCATGCCCGTCAGCAACGCCGTTGCTAGCGCCAGCCGGCTGGCACAGGTCGGCGCGCCCTTCGAGGTCATCCCCAACTTCGTGCCCGATGATGTCGCAGTGGTCCCGCCGAGGACCTTGAGCGGAGTGACCGCAGGACTCCCGGATCGGCCGTACATCCTGTACGTGGGTGCTCTGACCGAGCACAAGGGTGTGCCGCAGCTCCTGGCGGCCTACCAACGGCTCGAGCGAGCTCCGCCGTTGGTCTTGATAGGTACCCGCTGGCCGGGCTCGCCCACCTCCTTCCCGACCGGTACGACCGTGTTGACTGACGTCCCGCACGCAGACGTGATGCAGGCGTGGCGGGGGAGCCTCTTCGGCGTCATCCCATCCACTTTCCCCGATCCGTGCCCTACGGTGGCGATGGAGGCGATGGCCACCGGCCGGGCCTTGATCGCCAGCGCCAGCGGCGGGCTGCCGGACCTTGTCGACGATGGAGCCACCGGGGTCCTGGTGCCGCCCCGCGACGTGAACGCCCTGACCGTCGCCATGAAGGCACTGATCGATGATCCCG
>JACCYW010000189.1 GCA_013696275.1 Chloroflexota bacterium
GTTCGGAACGTACGACCGGCGCACCAAGGGACCGGTGCAGGCCCAACCGGCGTCCCCGACGCTCGCGCACCGGGAGGATGAAGCGCTGCCTCGACCGGCTCGTCCTGATGGCGCTAACGCTGTCCTGCATCAGTTGCGATGTTAGCGGCTAACAACGGGATCGCAGCATCCATGTTCATACCACTTGAGCCACGGATGGCGGCCCGTGGAGATGGCCTCCACCGTGCATCCGTGCCCTCAGCGCTCGTCCAGGATGGCCCTGATCCGAGCTGCAGCCTCGTTCGACAGGGCGCCCCGCGCCTCAGCCAGCGCCAGCTCCCGACCGGCGACGGCCCGGTACAAAGGAAGCGCTCCGGGTGCGCCGCGTCGCAGGGCATCGAGGTGGCTCGTGATGGTCCCCACATCCCCGCGCACGAAGGGACCGGTCAGCGCCTCGCGGATACCCAGGCTCTCCGCGTTGGCCAGCGATTGGCGCACGAGCGAACCGTAGACGGCCAATGCGCCAGGCTCGTCCAGGCCGGCCCCGCGAGCCACCTCGGCTATCCCGTCGAGCAGGCCGATGAAGCCCCCGGCCGCCAGCATCGCCGCGGCGTGATAGGCGGGTTTGCCACCCGGCGGCAGCACGACCGGCTGAGCGCCGATGGCCTCAGCCAGCTCGCCCAGCAGGGGCATCAGCGCTTCATCGCCCTCCAGGGCGACCGTCGCCCCTCGAAGGTCAGCCAGCGCCCTGTCCGGGTCGGCGACGGCGATGAGCGGATGGAAGCTACCGGCCTGGGTCCCGGCCGCGCGGGCCGGGTCGAGCACGCTGGCCGCGAGCGCGCCGCTCGTGTGCACGATGGCCTGGCCGCCGTACAGTCGGATGGCCTGCGCGACCTCGCCCACGAAATCGTCGGGCACGGTCAGGAATATCAGCTCGACCTCATCCAGCAAGTCGGTCGGTCGCACGAAAGCACGCGCCGTGGGGACGAGACGGCGGAAGTCGTCGAGGCGCTCAGGCCGCCGACCGACGACCCCGGTGACCGGCCAGCCGGCCTGGCTGAAAGCTCGGCCGAGCAGGGTACCGACCCGCCCTGCGCCGACGAAGCCGATGCGAGGACGACCGCTGGGATCTTCCGGTGGATGCGGGTGCCGGTGAACGTGAGACTTGCCCGGCGCGTCGTCCGTATCGTGCACTGCTCAGCATCGTCGCACAGGCGTCCCGGTCAGATGCGTCTGCTGCGGGCACGGCACGCCCGGGATGGCGGAGTCCGAAGGCTATACTCCAGGCGATAAGAGCATCTCGCGACCCGAGGCGGGCACACCCGTCAGGCGCCGACCAGCCCGCCCCGCGGCGGGAGTAGGAGGCCCGACCTCGATGCAGCACACCGCTGTCCCGGATCCGCTGGGAGCGCGACATGCGCTTCGCGTCAAAGACCGCGCCGTCACGATATGTCGACTGGATCGGGCCGGCATGGCCGACCTGGCGCGCGTCCCCTACACCGTGAAGGTCCTGCTGGAGAACGTGCTTCGCCACGCCGGCAGCGGCGTCATCGGGGAGGCCGACGCTCGCACGCTGGCCGCTTGGCGGCCCGGCGCTGCGGCGGAGTCGGAGATCCCGTTCATGCCCGCCCGCGTCCTGCTCCAGGACTTCACCGGCGTGCCGGCGGTGGTCGACCTGGCGGCGATGCGCGACGCTATGTCCGAGCTGGGTGGCGACCCGGCACGCATCAACCCGCTCGTGCCAGCGGACCTGGTCATCGATCACTCGGTGCAGGTCGACCGCTTCCGGACCGCTGATTCCTTCGCTTTCAACGTCGAGCGGGAGTACCAGCGCAACGGCGAGCGCTACCAGCTGCTGCGCTGGGCACAGACGGCGTTCAGCGATCTGCGCGTGGTGCCACCCGGCACCGGCATCGTCCACCAGGTCAACCTGGAGTACCTGGCCAAGGTCGTCCAGGTGCGGGCCGGCGACGGTACCGGTGAAGTGGCCTTCCCGGACACGCTCGTGGGCACCGATTCCCATACCACCATGATCAACGGCCTGGGCGTGCTTGGCTATGGCGTGGGCGGCATCGAAGCGGAGGCCGTACTCCTTGGTCAACCGCTCTACCAGCCGATGCCGAGGGTGGTGGGCATCCGGCTCTCCGGTGCATTGCCGACCGGGAGTACGGCGACCGACCTGGTGCTGGTCGTCACGGAGATGCTGCGCCGCCAGGGTGTAGTGGGTTCCTTCGTCGAGTTCGCGGGCGACGGCTTGGCCGATCTGTCCGTGGCCGACCGAGCCACCATCGCCAACATGTCGCCCGAGTTCGGCGCGACGGCGACGCTCTTCCCGGTCGACGACGAGACATTGACCTACCTCCGACTGACCGGCCGCCCGGACGAGCTGATCGACCTCGTGGAGGCCTACACCAAGGAGCAGGGCCTGTGGCGCGAGCCCGGCGGCGGGCCCGACTTCGATGTGGCCCTGGAGCTCGACCTGTCGACCGTGGAGCCCAGCCTGGCCGGACCACGCCGTCCCCAGGACCGGGTACTGCTCTCGGCGATGAAGGACAGCTTCCGCTCCAGCTACCCCCAGGCCGGCCAGGCGGCCGGAAGCGGTGCGCGCACCAACGACGTCGAGGAGGCATCCCAGGAATCCTTCCCGGCCAGCGATGCGCCGGCCTACCCGCGGGACCAAGGTCCGAACGACCAAGCTGTCCCGTCGGCGCCTCGGGTAGCCGGGCTGTCGTCGGCCGAGCAGAGCGGTCACTACCCGCCGGTCCGACTGTCGGTGGGCGGAACGGAGGCCAACCTGAGTACGGGATCGGTGGTCATCGCCGCCATCACCAGTTGCACCAATACCTCCAACCCGACGGTCATGGTGGGTGCCGGCCTGCTCGCCCGCAATGCGGTGGCACGGGGGCTGTCGGTCGGGCCCACGGTCAAGACGAGCCTCGCTCCCGGCTCGCGCGCAGTGACCGGTTATCTCAGTTCGGCCGGCCTGATGCAGCCGCTGGAAGCGCTTGGGTTCGGGCTGGTCGGGTACGGCTGCACCACCTGCATCGGCAACTCGGGACCGCTTGACGAGTCCATCGCCACGGCCGTCGAGGAGAACCAGCTCATCGTGGCCGCCGTCCTGTCCGGCAACCGCAACTTCGAGGGCCGCATCCATCCGCTGGCCAGGGCCAGCTACCTGGCGTCTCCACCGCTGGTCGTCGCCTTCGCGCTGGCGGGCCGCGTGGACATCGACCTATCGAGCGAACCGCTCGGCATGGACCGTGATGGTCGGCCGGTGATGCTGGCCGAACTGTGGCCGGCTGCGGACGAGATCCGCTCGACCATCCGCGCGTCTGTCTCGCCGGAGCTCTTTCGGGCGACCTATGCCAGTGTCTTCGAGGGCGACGAGCGATGGCGTGCGTTGCCCATCCCGACCGGCCATCGATACAGCTGGGATGAGTCGTCCACTTACATCGCCCGGCCGCCTTTCTTCGAGCGCTTGAGCGCTCAGCCGGGGACCTCCTCGGACATCACCGGGGCGCGTGTGTTGGCGCTGCTGAGCGACTCGGTCACGACCGATCACATCTCGCCGGCCGGTTCGATCCCGGCTTGGAGTCCGGCCGGCGAATGGCTCCAGGCACGCGGCGTCGGGCCGACCGACTTCAACAGCTACGGCGCCCGCCGCGGCCATCACGAGGTCATGATGCGCGGCACCTTCGGCAACATCCGGCTGCGCAATGCGCTCGCCGAGCGCGAGGGTCCGTACACCACGCACATGCCATCCGGCGAGGAGACGTTCATCTACGATGCGGCCATGCGCTACGAAGCGGAGGGAGTGCCGCTCGTAATCCTGGCCGGCGAGGAGTACGGCAGCGGCAGCTCCCGCGACTGGGCCGCCAAGGGCACCAGGTTGCTGGGGGTCCGGGCCGTGCTGGCTCGATCGTTCGAACGTATCCATCGCTCCAATCTGGTGGGCATGGGTGTGCTGCCGCTCCAGTTCATGCCCGGTGAGGG
>JACCYW010000193.1 GCA_013696275.1 Chloroflexota bacterium
GGTCCATCTCGTGGTCCCGGACGGTTGGAGCTGTCGACCGGATGACGGTTCCGACCTGACACCCATCACGATGGACGCTCACGGCACGGCGGTCGTCCGCTTCTGCGTCCAGCCCCCAGCGGGCCTCGAAGTCCGCCGTGCGCGCATCGCGGCCGACGTGACCGTGGGCGCGCGGCGCTTCGGACAGCTGGCCGAGGCGCTGGTGACCGTCCGCTGAGGGACCACCTGCCGGGGACCGCCCGGACGAGCATCCCTTCCGTGCTCCACAATGACCTCCCAGGAGCAGCAGAAGGGAGCCGCCAGCAGTGACCATGAGCCTGCCACGCTTGAGCGTCATCATCACCGTCGCGACACTGGTCCTGAGCGCCTGTTCGGCAGCGCCACCGACGTCGCCCCCGAGCTCCGGCCTGCCAAGCCTGGGATCCGGGGCGCTGCCCACCGCCGCGACCAGCGATGAGCCGGGCACGAGCTCGACACCTGGTGCCAGCCAGCCAGCGGGCGGCATCAGCGCGGCATGCATGGCCACCAACCTGACCGATCTCAAGAACGAGGGCCGGCTGACACTCAGCACGGACACGCCCGCCTTTCCGCCGTGGTGGGGCGGTGACCCGGATACCCAGTACCCGAATGAGCCGGAAGGTGGATCGGGCTGGGAGACCAGCGATCCCTATTCGATGGAAGGCTACGAGTCGGCCACCGCCTACGCCGTCGCCGAAGCGCTGGGCTTCGGTCCCGATCAGGTCGACTGGATCCAGAACACGGTCTTCGCCCAGGCCTTCCGGCCTGGCCGCAAGGACTTCGACTTCCACATGGCGCAGATCTCCATCCGCGAGCGACGGGCCGAGAATGTCGACTTCAGCGATCCCTACTTCCAGGCCAACCAGGCCATCCTCGCCCTGACCCCGAATGAGATCACCGGCGCGACCACCATCGAGGCGCTCAAGGAGTTCCGCCTCGGGGCCGCCCAGGGAACGACCAGCTTCGACCTCATCGAGGACGTCATCGCGCCGAACGTGGAAGCCCGAGTCCTGGATGACAACGCCGCCGCGCTCCAGTCCCTGCGGAACGGGCAGATAGACGGCTTGGTGGTGGACCTGCAGACGGCGTTCTTCATGCGCGATGCTCAGCTCGAGGACTTCGAGACGCCTGATCCGGAGGCGACCGTCGTCGGCCAGTTCGACGCGTCAGCGCAGTCCGACCCTGTCGGCATGGTGCTCCAGCTGGACAGCCCGCTGACGGCATGCGTCAACGAGGCGCTCGCGGTCATCAGCGGCGACGGGACGCTGAATGCCATCTACGACGAGTGGATAAGCACCGGCCAGGAGATCCCCTTCTTCGAGTAAGGCCACGGCTATGGGAGTCGGCCCATGAGCGGCGCGGCCGACTCCTCTCCGACGCCAACCGGAAGCAGGGTGCCACGCGCGGGTGGGAAGCTGCGTGGGCGAGGCGTGCTGGTGGCGACGGTCAGCACCATCGTCGTCTTCGCCGGGCTGGGTTTCGTGCTGGTCAACGCGCCCGGCTGGGCCCTCGTGCAGCGGACCTTCTTCGACGCTGAGGTCTTTGCCGAATCCTTCCCCGACACCGCCCGAGCGTTCCTGGTCAATGTCCGCATCTTCCTGACCGCGGAGGGGCTGATCCTGGTCCTGGCGTTGGTACTGGCGGTCATGCGCAGCCTGCCCGGTCCGGCCTTCTTTCCCTTGCGGCTCATGGCCGTCGCCTACATCGACTTCTTTCGCGGCATACCTGGGCTGCTGTTCATGTATCTGCTGGGGCTCGGTATCCCGGCCCTCCAGTTGCCCGGTGTGACCGACGACATCCTGTTCTGGGGGCTGGTCGGCTTGGTCCTGGTCTGGTCCGCCTACGTAGCGGAGGTATACCGGGCCGGGATAGAGGCGGTCCACGCCAGCCAGGATGCGGCCGCCCGATCGCTCGGCCTGTCGCGCGTCCAGTCGCTCCGCTACGTGGTCTTGCCGCAGGCTGTGCGGCGGGTGATGCCGGCCCTGCTCAATGACTTCATCGGGCTTCAGAAGGACTGCGCCCTGCTCTCCGTGTTGGGCGTGGTGGAGTCGTTCCGGCGGGCTCAGATAGAAGCTTCAGGGTCGTTCAACTTCACGCCCTTCCTTATCACCGCGCTCTTCTTCCTGATCGTCACGGTCCCCCTGGCACGCCTGGTCGACTGGCTCGCGGCACGCGACCGGCGCCGCCAGACGGCCACCCTGGGAGCGCGGTGACAGCCACTACGCCAGCGACCGGTGGGATCCTTCTGCGGGTAGAGGATGTGCACAAGTCGTTCGGCCGGCTGGAGGTGTTGCGGGGCATCGACCTGACGGTCGACGACCATGAAGTGGTGTGTCTCATCGGGGCTTCCGGCTCCGGCAAGTCGACCCTCTTGCGCTGTATCGACCTCCTCGAGCCGATCGACTCTGGCCGGATCATCGTGAACGGGATGGTCATCACGGCCGGCGATGTCGACACCGATCGGGTGCGTCGACGTATCGGCATCGTCTTCCAGGCCTTCAATCTCTTTCCCCACATGAGCGTGCTGCGCAACGTCACGCTGGCACCGACCAAGGTGCTGGGCACGTCCAGGGCGCAGGCCGAGGCGGAGGCGATGGCGCTCCTGGAGCGCTTCGGGCTTGCTGACAAGCGAGACGAGTATCCCGACCGGCTGTCGGGCGGCCAGCAGCAACGGGCGGCCATCGTGCGTTCGCTGGCCATGCAACCGGAGCTGCTGTTGCTCGATGAGATCACCAGCGCACTCGATCCCGAGTTGGTGGCGGAAGTCCTGGACGTCATCCGCGAGCTGGCCGCGAGCGGCATGACGATGGTCATCGCAACACACGAGATGGGCTTCGCGCGCGACATCGCGGACCGCATC
>JACCYW010000194.1 GCA_013696275.1 Chloroflexota bacterium
GGACTGGCGTGAACCCGTAGCTCTCCAGGATGGCCTGTCCATCAGTCCCGATGAGCCAGTCCAGGAAGGCCCGCCCGGCCTCCCGTTGCCCGGATGCTCCGACCACGACGGCGGCATAGGTCGCCGGGATCTGCGCCTCCGCCGGGAGGTCCAGCTGTTCGACCATGCGACCAGAAGCGATGGCATCGGTGACATAGACGATGGCCGCGTCGCCCTCGCCCAATTCGATCTTCGTTCGTACGGCGGCCACGTTGTCCTCGCGCGAGACGACGTTCGCTTCGTAGGCGGCGGCGAAGTCCGTTGGGTAGCCATCGAGCTCGCCGAGTGCTGCCACGGCCTGGACGGCGTACTGGGTGATGGGCACCTCTTCCCCGGCCGCGATGATGCGCACGTCGTCGCCGGCCAGGTCGGCCGGTGTCTCGATGCCTGCCGGGTTGCCGGCCGGGACGATAAGGGTGAGTTCGTTGCCGGCGAAGGGGACGAGCTCGCCGTCGACCAGTCCAGCGTCCACCAGGGCCTGCGCGTTGCGGGTGTCGGCCGAGGCGAACACGTCCGCCGGCGCCCCTTGCTCGATCTGTGTGCGCAAGGCGCTCGATGCGTCCAGGGAGAGGGTGAGCGTCACGCCAGCTGCGAGCTGATAAGCGGTCGCGGCCTCCTCGAAGGCTGCTCGCAGCGAGGCCGCTGCGAAGATCGTCAAAGCCCCGCCGCTCGATGCCGCCGATGGGACGCTGGACGTGACCGAAGACTGGGCGGGAGAACTCGATCCCGGTGCCGCAGTACAGCCAGCGATGGCCAGCGCCGCGATGACCGATGTCACCGTCTGCATCGGAACCCGGCTTCTCATCGGGACGGCAACTCGACGATCACGTCGGTCGCCTTGACCACGCAGATCACGCTGGCGCCAGGCTCCAGGTCGAGATCGTCGACCGCTTCGCGGGTGACCAGGCTGACCAGCCGGTGGGGTCCAGCCTGGACCTCGACCACAGCAGCTGCTTTGTCCCGTACCACGCGGGTAACGACGCCCGGAAAGCGGTTGCGAGCGCTCTGCGCAAGGATCGGCGTCTCACGACGTTCGCTCCGCCGAGCTGCCGCCAGGGCGGCCACCTCCGTTCGCGAGACCAGTCGCTGGCCGCCGGCGGTGCGATCGACCGAGAGCTTGCCCTGGCTCGCCCAGCGGCGCACGGTGTCGATACTCACACCGAGCGCATCGGCCGCTTCGCCGAGCCGCATGCTCGGATCAGAACCACGCTTTGAATCCACCATGCATGGCATCCTAGCAGGAAGAAGTGACCGGCCCGGTGCTCGACCGAGTGTGTCAACGTCGTGGCGTGGATCTTGGTCTGATCGTCGGCATCGTGGTCGGGCTGGTAGCGCTGTGGGCCGTCCTACTCGTCCTGTTCTGGGTCTTCCGACCAAAGGGTGTGTCGGCCCGCGAGATCGTCCGCGTGATCCCGGACCTGCTTCGCCTCCTGCGTTCGCTCATCACGGACCGCTCGACGCCACTCGACGTGCGGATCGTGCTGGCAGGCCTGATGGTGTGGATCGTGAGCCCCATCGACCTCATCCCGGAGTTCGTGCCCGTGATCGGCCCGTTGGACGAAGTAGTCGTGGCGATCGTGGCGCTTCGCTACACCCGTCGCCGTTTGGGCATCGAGTACCTTCGGTCGCGATGGTCCGGGAGCCATGATGGCTTCGCTCTCCTCGTCAGGGTCATCGGCTCGACCTGACGTACTGGCCATCCGCCAAGGTCGAGCCAAGATCCATCGCTCGCTCTCGCTGAAGGAACCGGGCCGGTCCCGGCTCGACGGCTACTCGAGCAGGAATCGGGCGGCGAACATGTCGTCGCAGGCCGTCCCGACGACCACCAGCTTGCCGCCCACGACTGCGGCATCGTATGCGGAAACGAAGCCCTGATTCGCCGAAGTCCCTTCGGACGAAGCCGTCCCTTCCGAAGCGCCGCCATGATGCCCCGTCGCTGCGCCGGCCGGCCAGGAACATGTCGCTGCTGAGGTCGTCCCCGAATCGATCCCGGGTGATGAGACCGGCGACCACGAGCCGGCCACCTGGCAGTCCGACGACCTTCGTTGGTTGGTCGATCGGGCCCGATGTCGAACCGCCGCCACCCATCGCCGCCGCCGTAGCTCCCGTGCGGCTGACCATCGGCGGTGAACCGCGCGACGAACGCATCCGAGCTGAAGATCCCGATCTCGCCCGCGACCACCACCGCGCCGCTGGGCAGGACCGTGGCCGCGTCGACGATAAGCTCCCCGTTCGGGATATCGATCGGCATCGCCGCCCGTCCGTCACGCCCCAAGGCGCGATCGGGTGAGCCATCGGGCAATAGTCCGTGGATGATGAGCTTGGGGTTGCGCTCCGAGCCGATGACGCGGTTGGGTCGACCGACGACCAGGATCCGTCCGTCGGGTCGGCCTATCAGCGAGCCCAGTCCGGGATGATTACGGGCGATCTTCACGGTCCCGTTCCGCCCGAACGCGCGGGCCCGCGAGCCGTCCGGACGGTAGGCTCGTACATGGGAACCACTGTCCGAATCGCTGAGGACCAGGATCCGGCCATTCGGCTGTATGTGGACGCCATCCAAAATGGCTGAGTCGTCCGGCAGACGATCGATGATGACCCCGTCATCTCCGAAGGAGCGGTCCACCGAGCCGTTGGGCCGGAGGCGCATCAGGTAGTACTCCTCATCGCCGTGGGGCCCGAGAACGACGCTATCGCCATCGGGGATAGCCGCCCATGCGAACGAAGGATCGTACGCTCGCGCCGTCGGATCTACGATCACTCGCCCGTCGTCTCCGAACGACCGGTCGATGGACCCGTCGCGCTCCAAGCGGCTGACCACGACCAGATATGGCGCCCTGGCGAATTCTCGTGACCGCTGTCCGGCCAAGACCGAGCGACCATCTTCTTGTGGAAAGACCGCTTGGGCGTACTCCAACCTACCGAGATCGACGTAGCGCGGGCCGTCGCCGGCTAAACTCCTGTCAAGTTCACCCGGCTCTCCCCCATGAGCTGAGTCGAGTTCGCGGCCCAGATAAGCGTGACTGCCAGTAGGCAAGGAATGACCTTGGCGGACGCCCATCTCACGTTCCTCAAGGCCCACGGTGCCAGGCACTCCTGCTTGGGAGTTTGCGGTCCGCGCGGAGCGCCGGTCACCGCCCGGGCTTACGGAGGGGGTTGCTCCAGCGCAGGCCGGGGAACCGCGCGAAGTCGGTGTCGTTAGAGCACAACTCAGCTTGGTGCTCGATGGCAAGCGCGGCCAGATGCACATCCGTCGTGAGTTGGCCGGAAGCCCCCGCAGCCTGCATCAGTCCTTCGAACAGATCCAGGTGCCGAGTCCCGGGACTTAGGATCAGCGCCTGCGGACGAGCCAACCACGAGCGCACATGGCCGACCGCGTCGGACGGAGCGAATGGATCGATGAGCAAGCTGCGGCTGGTCATCAAGCGCAGATAGCCGAGCATCACGATCCAGGCCAGTCCTACTGGCCGCATCCCCGAGAGCGAGGCTTCCCACCACGCCCGCGCCCGAGCGTGATCCGGAGCGTCCGAGTTGTAGGCGTAGACGAGCAGATTGATGTCGGGGAGGATCAATCGCTGGTTGCCGATCTCGTGAGCTCGACGAGGAGCTCCTCGCTCTCGAGCTCGTCATTCAGCTGATTGAGCCGTCGGACGTCCAATCCAGCTCGAAACCCGGCCGCTCGGGGTGTCACCCGAAACGGCGGCAGCGGCTCGGCCGGCTTCTCCCCGGACCGGAGCCCAGCGCGCAGGGTGTCGTTCACGACCTGCTTGAACGGGGCTCCGCTGAGCTTGCCGAGCTCGCGCAGTCGAGAGGCGAGATCGTCGTCCAGTGTCAGTGTCGTACGCATCGGCGGCATCATGATGTACAGAAGTGCTGATGTCAAGATGCCACGGACTGCCGGATCAGGGACTGCATGTGGTCAATCGGAGAGGGGTGACCTGCACCTACTCGACCGCGGAGGCTTGAGCACGCCTGGCTAGCGCCGGCCGAGCAGGTAGCGCGCCGCGAACATGTCGCGGTTCGTACCACCGACCACGACCAGCCCGCCGTCGACGACGGCAGCGTCGCTCGCCACCGCCGAGTCGTTGCCGAAGTCGGTGCGCACCACGCCACCGTCGCCGAAACACTCCCAGAAGC
>JACCYW010000196.1 GCA_013696275.1 Chloroflexota bacterium
GCATATGGGTTCGGGCGGTCGATGGCGGTGCCGTAAGTGGACAGCTCCTTCTCGACCATCGCGATGACCTCATCGTCGAGCTTCGACTGTTGCACGGCGCCCCAGATCTGCGGCAACAGGATCGGCCAGAAGACGAAGGCGGTGATGATGGTGGGCAGTGCCTGCTGGCCGAAGACACCGATGTTCGCTTTGGCGAGCGTCCCGTCCGGCCTGGCTTCCAGCGAGACATTGAGCGCCATCTGAGTGCCCAGGACCTTCTTGAAGCCGCCACCCTTGGCCAGGCTGACCTGCCAGCCGTTGCTTATCGTCGGCAGAGCCGTCGTCTCGTAGCCCTGGATGGTGAAGTGATCGACGATGGCCTTGGCCGTCGGCTTCAGATCCGGCACGGTGTAGGGGATCAGCTTGATGGTCTCGAAACCAGCCATGGATGTCCTCCTGGTGAACGCGTCTCCAGCTATCCGTCCTGCTCGAGCCGCTTCTGGTACAGCGCGTTCAGCACGGCCAGTTCGGACATCGCATCGGTGAAGGCGTCCCGCGCGTCCTCTGGCAGCCGGCTCTCGAGCTGGCCCAGGAGATCAGTGACCTTCTGGGCGTGCTGGGTCAGCTCATCGTCGGAGACCTGCTCGTCGGCCAGGATGCGCTGGTACGAAGGCGTGTCCATCACGTAACGATCGATGACCAGATCGCCGGAACCGGCGTCGAACCAGGGTCTGCCCATGACTGTGTCCTCCCTCGATCGTCCCCGCCGGCACAGTAGCACTCCGCCCGAGGCGCCGAACCACGATCCGTTGCCTCCTGTCAACGGATGGGGCGCCTCACGGACCATGTGAGGTGGCGCGGCCGTTTACCCGGCGCTGTGTCGATGAGGTCGGCATGCGCGACCCGACCATCGCCCAAGCACCAGCGTGAGGTCCCTCATGATCATCGAGGACCGGCCACCAAGCTCGCGAGCCCAAGGCGCAAGGTGATGGCAGTCGCAGGAGAGCCGATGGGAGGCCGCACCCTGGTGCTTAGTCCTCCGCTGACCCGCATATGACGACCTGGTCGACATCGCTGCCCATAGCGGACGCCGGTCCGGGGACAGGACAGCCTGGGCGGAAGCCCAGGATGCCTCTAGGCGTTCGATGGACCCAGCGCGAAGTCGCCCACTCCACGTGCGTCTCCGGCCAGCTCCTTGAGCTCCACGAAGATCGTATGGGTCTCGGAGTCGCCGACATTCTCGCCCCAATGCTCCTGGGCGGCGATCCAACCGGTCGTGCCTGCTTCGAGCTCGACCTCCACCTCCCTGCCGTCGCTTGCGATGCGCCGACGAAAGGAACTGAGAGTGACCATCACGCTGTCGGGGTGGCGGTGCGGATGGGTGCGGCTTCCGGGCCGATCACGGTACTCCAGGACGCGGACGCGATCGTTCTCCATTACGACTCGGTACAGATCTGGATCGGTGACGACGGGATCTCGTTCCATCGCCGCAGGCTACCACCGGGCTAGGCGGCGGTCGCAGGCTCCAACCGGACCGACAGCCGCTCTACAGTGGCGCGCGTGGTGGCCCACGCCTCCGCGGCACCGCTGGGCAACCGGATGCGCACCTGATTGGACGCGAACGCCACCCCGCCGACGGCCACGCCGGGCAGTCGATCAGCCGGATCGGTCGGCGCCATCGCGCGCATCACGCTGGCCCGCGACCATCCGGGTGGGAAGCGCAGGACCAGTCGATCACCCTCGCGCGAAACGGACGCGATGCCGGCCTCCTCGGCCTGGTAGCGCAACCGAGCGACTTCCAGGAGTCGATCGACCGGGGCCGGGACCGGCCCGAAGCGGTCCTCCAGTTCGGCCCGCACAGCGGCCAGCTCCGAGTCGGTCACCACTCGCCCCAGCCTCCTGTAAAGCTCCAGCTTCTGAGGCTCCTCCGGGATGTAGTCGTCCGGGAGATATGCGTCCACCGGCAGGTCGATGACCGTCTGCACCCGAGTCGATGGCGCTGGTAGACCCTCCACCTGAGCCTTCTCGTCGGCCACGGCCTCGGAGAGCATGCGCGTGTACAGGTCGAAGCCGACGGCCGCCATGTGCCCGTGCTGCTCGGCGCCCAGGATGTTGCCTGCCCCCCGGATCTCCAGGTCCGACAGCGCGATCTGGAAGCCGGCCCCCAACTCCGACGCATTGAAGATGGCTTGGAGCCGTTTCCGCGCGATGTCCGAGAGGCGCTCCCGTCGTCGGTAGAGCAGATAGGCATAGGCGCGCCGCGAGGAACGGCCCACTCGCCCGCGCAACTGGTACAACTGGGCCAGGCCGAGCGTGTCGGCGCGGTCGATGATGATGGTGTTGGCGTTGGGGATGTCGAGGCCCGATTCGATGATCGTGGTGCAGACCAGGACATCGTGCTCGCCACGGGCGAAGGCGAGCATGATCTTCTCCAGTCCGCCTTCCGGCATCTGCCCATGCGCTACGGCGATCCGCGCCCGCGGCAGGACGCGCCGCAACTGCTCCGCCTGGGCTTCGATGGTCTCGACCCTGTTGTGGACGAAGAAGACCTGGCCGCCGCGGTCGAGCTCGCGGTCTATGGCGTCGCGCACCAGCCCCGCCGACGCTTCGGCCACCCGCGTCTGGATGGGCAGGCGATCCTCCGGCGGCGTCTCGATGACGCTCATGTCGCGCACGCCGGCAAGAGCCAGGTTGAGCGTCCGAGGGATGGGC
>JACCYW010000214.1 GCA_013696275.1 Chloroflexota bacterium
CCGCCGTCGACGCGGTCGCCAGCGCTGTTCGCGCGGAGGGTGTGCCGTCGTGCGCGGCCGCCTCGACCACTCGGGCGACGCTATCCGCATCGGTCAGATCGACCGATCTGTAGCGCAGTGACGCCACCAGCGCCTCACGGGCGCCGGCTGGCACATGAGAAGCGTGCTGTCGCAGGCGCTCCGCCGCATGGCGGCGGAAGCTCTCATCGTCGTAGTCCTCTCGCGACGCGCACAGCAGGGCGAAGCCGTGCGGCAGCCGGCCGGCATCGAGCAGCGCGGCCAGCGCGGGCAGCAGGTAGCGGCCCGCCAGATCGCCGCTCGCGCCGAATAGCACCAGGCTGCCGATCATGGCCGGCTTCTCATCGCTGGCCGGTTCCTCCCTGGCCCTGGCCTCGCAGTCATCCTCGCCACTCGTGCCCACGCGTCCGTAGGAGCAGCTTGTAACGCGGAGGCGACACACGGCCCGGGCAACAGGCGACCGGTGCGACGCCCGGACAGTCAGGCTGCGGCCATGACAACCATCGGCTATTCACTATCCAGCGAGGAACAGTCCCCGAGCGACCTCGTCCGCAACGCTGTCGCGGCGGAGGAGGCCGGTCTGGAGATGGCCATGATCTCCGATCACTTCCATCCCTGGGTCGAGCGACAGGGCCAGAGTCCGTTCGTCTGGTCGGTCATCGGTGCCATCGCGCAAGCCACCCAGCGACTGCGCCTGGCGACCGGGGTGACTTGTCCCACCATCCGCACTCACCCCGCCATCATCGCCCAGGCGGCAGCCACCAGCGCGGCCTTGATGCCCGGTCGGTTCACGTTGGGGGTGGGCACGGGCGAGAACCTCAACGAACACATCCTGGGCGACAAATGGCCGCCCTACGAACTGCGCGCCGAGATGCTGGAAGAGGCCGTGACCATCATCCGCATGCTGTGGGAGGGCGGCGAGAAGAGTCACTACGGCGAGTACTTCGCGCTCGAGAACGCCCAGCTGTTCAGCCTGCCCGATGAGACGCCGTCCATCATGCTGGCCGCTGGAGGAGTCAAGTCGGCCGAGCTGGCAGGCCGCATCGGCGACGGGCTCATCAGCACGGCGCCCGACCGCGAGCTCGTGGAAGCGTTCGAACGAGCCGGTGGCACCGGCCCGCGCTATGCCCAGGTGACCATGTGCTGGGGTCCCGACGAGGCTGCGGCCAGGAAGCTGGCGCTGGAGATCTGGCCCAACGCCGGCATCACCGGCGAACTGTCTCAAGAGCTCCCGACACCGGCCCATTTCCAACAAGCCGCTCAGATGGTGACCGAAGAAGCGTTGGCTGAGAAGGTCGTCTGCGGGCCCGACCTGGAGCGTCACCTGGAAGCCATCCAGGCATACGTCGATGCGGGCTTCGATCACATCTTCCTGCACCAGATCGGCCCCGACCAGGCGGCCTTTTTGGATCTCTGCCAGCGCGAGATCATCCCGGCTTTCGCGAAAGGGGCGGCTCAACCCTCCAGCGCGTAACCGACATTGTGATAGGTCTTGATCGGCCCCTGGCGACCCGAAGCGCCGAGTTTGCGGCGCAGCCGGGAGATGCAGATGCGCAGGATCTGGAGGTCGTCCGTGTAGTCGGGACCCCAACTCGAGCGCAGCAGGTCGGTCGCGATGACGACCCTTCCGCGATGCCGAGCGAGGTGTGTCAGGACCTGCCATTCGGACCTGGCCAGGGCGACCACCCGCCCAGCACGCCGACACATCCGTCGCTCCAGGTCGAGCTCCACGTCGCCGATGACGAGCACCGATGGGTCGGCTGCCTCGGACCCGTCCATGGCCGTCGATCGGACGCGGCGCAAGACGGCACCCACTCGCGCCGCCAACTCATCCACGTCGCTGGGGAAGTCCACGAAGTCGTCCGCACCAGCATCCAGTACCCGGGCGCCGGCCGAAGTGCCTCCCGGCGCGATGATGATCAGGGGACCCACGAACGCCCGCCTCAGCCGACCGACCTCGCCGGAAGCGTCGGCTCGGATGTCGGACAGGATGACTACGGCCAGATCGGGAGCTACTTCCAGAGCGCTGGCAGGATCCGGTGGCCATGCCTGGACCGGCGCTCCGGTGACCCGGAAGCCCTCCCGCTCCAGGCGCGCGGCCACGAACTCGGAGTGCGCCTCCTCGTCGTGAAGGATGAGTAGAGCGTGGGCCGGCGCGGGAACCTGCTGCAACGTGCTCAAACCAAGCGAGCCCCTCTCCTGGATCGTATAACGGCGTCCGTAGCGGGCGATGCGGCTCCCGCCTCCCCACGGTAGCCCTCCACCGGTTACCTCGTCCCGGTCAGTCGTGGCCCGAATCTATCGCGCGCATGCAGAAAGCTAGCGGGTAAGTCGAGCGATCCGACCGGCGGTTGACAGGATGCGTCGCGCGACCTGGGGTGACACACGCGAGACGGCATCGATGGTGGTGGCCAGCTCCTGCTCGGGCAATGTCCCGAACAGTCGGACCAGGCGGTCGAGGCTCTCGTCGGAAAGGTGCGCCAGCACCGAGAAACCTCGGGCGATCTCCGCTGACTCGGCGCGCGCGACAAGGGTCACGGCGCGATCGAAGAGCCTGATGAAGCTCAGCAGCTCCGTCAACCACTCTCGCAGGCGGACCAGCTCCAGATCGGCCGGAGCTGCCCGCACCGCTTCGTCGGCACGCGCCAGACATGCCTCCAGGCGCGGCATCAGGGGATCGGCCTCGCGCAACTTGCGCTGTTCGGCGATGCGCTGGAACCAGCGCCAGTGGTCTCGTACCACCTCGTAAGCCGCCGGGCTGGGGCCACGCCGGGCGGCGCGGTCGGAGTGGACCCGCTCGGCCAGACCCCAGGCCTCCGTCTCGGCCAAAGCCAGGCTGGCCGCCCGGTGGGAGAGGCCCAGCGCTTCGCGGATCTCGCGCTCGGTCAGGACACCGCCATGGGCCAGCAGATACCCATGTACCCGAGCGACCGACGGCTGCACGCCCCAGGCGGCGCCCATCTCGCCCCACGCGTCGGCAAAGGCGAGGCGGATCGGCTCGGCGAGCGGATCGGCAGGCGGTACGAGGGGAGGGCTCACCGCCATCCCGACACGATAGCAGCACCCTCGGGCATGCCAGCCGGATGGGCCGATCGGTCGGACGCCCATGCCGCGCCCAGGTGGCGCAAGGCGTTCCCGCCCAGGAAGTCCGAGACGGTCGACCTGCCCGATCCGGCCGCGAGCAGAGCGGTCGTGACGGCCGGTAACCCGGCCGCATCGGTGAGCATGCGCAACGCGCCGTCCATGTCGCTACCGAGCGCCACGCGCTTGGGTCCCGCCAGCTCGACCGCCGCATCCACCGTGCGGACCATGGCGTCCAGTCCGTCTCCGCCCAGCAGCTTGGTGCTCAGCGTAAGCCCGATGAGTCCGCCTGCTTCGGCCACCATGCGCGCCTCACGGTCAGCCAGATTGCGCCGGCCCGCTGTGAAACGGCGACCAGGCAGCCGGCTGCCAGCGCCAGCCAGCCGGCTGAGGCCGGTGTGGCTCAGGACGAACGGTCGGCGGAGGAGAGGCAAAGCGTCGTGGATACCTCGGACCGACATATGGGCAAGATCGACCATGATGCGCTGCCGCTCCAGCTCGGCCACGATGTCGCGGCCGAATCCGGTCAGGCCGCCGCTGTGCCGGCCGGTGTTCGACCCGACCAGGGCGTTGTCCATCACATGGGCGGGCGCGAACATGCGCACTCCACGAGCGGCCAGAGCGGCCACGTTGGCCGGCTGGCCCTCCAGCACGTGCCCGCCCTGGATACCTACGAAGGCGGAGACGACACCGCTCATCCGGTCCGACATGACGCCGTCAAGATCATCCGAGGCGGGCAGAAGCCGGAGTCGACCGCGCGAGCGTCTTGCCCAGTCCTCGATCCGGTCGATGAGCGCGCCAGCGATGGCCATGTCACTGCCCAGCGACCGCGTTGAAAGCCCCAGCGACCAGAAGTGCGGCCTGGAGAGCGTGCCGCGCAAGTCGGGATGCCTCGTGGCGATGGAAAAGCCGACCAGGTCGACGCCTCCCTGGATGAGGCGCGGCAGGTCCGCATGCCCATGCCTGCGGCGCTGCACGAAGCCGGCTCGGAAGAGAGGGGTCGCCACCAGGAGGTCGACCACCGGAACGCGCGCGTGAAGCTCGCGCGCCTCCTCGCCCACCGCCGGGTAGCGCAGGGCGACCGTATTGAGCAACCGATCAGCACTCCGGCTGACGACGCTGCGCAACGGTGGGGCCACCGGCCCGTCAGCTTGCCTGGGTCGAGCGGATGGCCTCCAGGACCGCCAGATGCAGTGAGCCGCCACTGGTCGCCACGACTCCCGCGTTGCGT
>JACCYW010000227.1 GCA_013696275.1 Chloroflexota bacterium
GTGGCCGCCCTGCCGGACGAGCCGCCGGCCAGCGTGGCACGCCTGGCCGCCGACTTCGGCACGAGCCTGGTGGTCGTGCTGGACGAGCGGGGCCGATATCCGGCCGCCTTCCTGGGGCCGGAGGGCGGGCACTGCCTGGCTGAGCCACAGACATCCATCGGCCCGCTCGACTCGCCCGCCCTGCTCTTCCGGTTGCAGCTGGGATGCGCCGGCCGATGACACCGCTGCCCGGTAGCGATGCCACTCAGGGGCTCGGGCAGCAGATCGCCGAGGCCAGGAGATGGAGCGTGCGCGCATCGCCGGGGAGCTCCACGACGGTCCCGCCCAGGGCATCACCAGCGCCTGTTTCCAGGTCGAGGTCATCGAACGAGCACTGCGCGCCAACCAGCCGGTCGACCAGGAGCTGGAGTCGCTCCGCCGGCTGTTGGAGCGGGAGCTGGATCGGCTGCGCGGATTCATCGCCCAGTTGCGGCCGCAACTGCTGGAAGAGACGGGCCTCGAGATGGCCCTGGAGGAGCTCGCCGAGCAAGCCATCGCGGAGACCGGTACGCCGGTGCACGTCCAGCTTGATGCGCCCTCGGTGATGCTGGACGGGTCCGGTCGCTCAGCTGCCCTGCGCGTGGCCCAGGAGGCCTTTCGCAATGTGCGCAAGCACGCAGCGGCCAAGCATGTCCGCCTGCTGACCCGCCTGGAGCGCGACCAGCACGCGCCAGGGACGACCGACTGGGTCCTGGAAGTGCAGGACGACGGGCGGGGATTCTCAGTCGATGAGGCGCTGTCACTGGTCGGGCGCCGCCACTTCGGACTCCGTTTCATGCGCGAACGCGCTCATCACATCGGCGCCCGGTTGGACATCCTGTCGGCGCCCACCGGGGGCACCACCATACGTCTCACGCTCGATGCGCGAGAAAGGAGCTAAGGGCAGTGGCTATGAACTATGCGGGACCGGACCGCCGGCGCGGCGGACCGGACCGACGGGATCCAGGTCAGCAGGTCAAGATCCTGCTGGTCGACGACCATGCATTGTTCCGGGTCGGGATGCGCCAGATCCTGGAACGCGAACCAGACTTCGAGATCGTCGCCGATGCCGAGGACTCGCGTGGCGCCTTCGATGCGGCCCAGCAATGGACGCCCGACATCATCCTGCTCGACCTGTCCATCCCGCCACCGGGCGGCATCGAGACCACCCAGCGCATCAAACGGGAAGTGCCCAGCACGGCCATCATCTGCCTCGCCGCGGCAGAGGATGAGGATCAGCTCTTCGACGCCATCAAGGCCGGCGCGGCCGCCTTCATCCTCAAGGACATCAACCCCGATGACCTGGTGGCCATCATCCGGCGCGTCAACAACGGCGAGTACCTCATCAACGACAAGGTCTTCGCTCGACCGTCCGTAGCCAGCCGCGTGCTCAAGGAGTTCCGTGAGCTGGCCGTCTACGGCCAGGAGTCGGCGCCCATCTTCGCGCCCCTGTCGCCGCGCGAGGTGGAGATCCTGGACAACATCGCCCGGGGCATGACCAACAAACAGGTCGCCTATGCGCTGTCCATCAGCGAGCAGACGGTCAAGAACCACATGAGCAGCATCCTGCGCAAGTTGTCGGTGAACGATCGCACGCAGGCCGTCGTCTACGCCATGAAGCAGGGCTGGATCCGCATCCCGGAGGACTGATCAGACCGTGGTCGCAAGCATCCGGCGAGGCATCGCCACCGACATCGAAGACCTTGACCGCGAGCTGACCGAGATCGGCCTGTTGGTCCAGCAGACGCGCCTTGATTCGGAGCGCCATGAGGGTCGCCGGCAGAAGGGTCAGCAGGTGGCAACCTGGCGGAGATCCTGGACTCCATCGCCTTCACCATCCGTGAGCGCGTCCGCATCAAAGGCGAGATCAAGTCGCTCACCGCCCAGCAGCGGATCATCCTGGCCGTCGGCGGGATGATGATGGCGCTGGGCTTCTTCTTCATCCGGCGCATCGTCGATATCGAGGTCTAGGCCATGACGTTACCGCTCATCATGGCGGTCGTTGCGGCCGCCGGGGTCCTGCTCGTCTTCTTCGCGCTGGCCGGTTCACGGACGGCCGACCCGGTGCAGGCCCGCCTCACCCAGCTCGGCTCCATGCAGGCGCGCAGCCTGGAGGAGCTGGAGCTCCAGCAGCCGTTCTTCGAGCGCACCGTCCGTCCGCTGGCCGTCCGGCTGTCGGGCGTGGGCAGGCGCTTCACCAGTGCCAAGAAGGTCAGCCGGACCGAGCAACGTCTGGCCATGGCCGGCAATCCGGCCGACCTGCGAACGATCGACTTCCTGGGCCTTAAGGCCGTCGTCGCCTTCGGTACGGCGGGCGTGGCGTTCCTGCTCATCGGGCTGCTCTTCGGCCAGCTCATCTTCGGCATCCTGCTCGCCCTGGGCGCCGGGGTCATCGGCTTCATCCTGCCCGAGATGTGGCTCGGCCGGCGTATCAAGAAGCGGCGCAAGGCCATCCTCATGGCCGTGCCCGATACGCTCGACCTGCTGACCATCTCGGTCCGCGCCGGACTCGCCTTCGACTCCGCGCTGGGGAAGGTGGTGGAAAAAGACGAAGGGCCCGCTGGCCGATGATCAGTCGTGCACTGAGTGAGATCCGGGTCGGCAAGACGCGCCGGGAAGCGTTGCGCGACATCGTGAGCCGCACGGACGTGCCCGGCCTGAGCAGCTTCATCGGGGCCATCATCCAGGCCGAGCAACTCGGCGTTTCCATCAGCAAGGTGCTGCAGGTCCAGTCAGAGCAGTTGCGCATCGAGCGCCGTCAGCGAGCCGAGGAGGCTGCCGCCAAGGCGCCCATCAAGATGCTCTTCCCGCTCGTCGGCTGCATCTTCCCTTCGATGTTCATCATCATCCTGGGTCCGGCCATCATCCTCATCGCGGTCAACTTCGGCGCCGGCGGCCTGTGACCGCGGGGCCGGTGGCACACGGTCTGCTCGCGGCACACGTGGTGCGCCCGACTGTGAGCGGCGGCGGCACATCGTCTGCTGCGCGATGACCAGCGGCGGCACATGGCTGCTGCGCGATGTCACTCGTGGCTCGGTGGTGGCCGATCGGGTGGAGGTGGCCTCGACCTTCGCGGGGCGCTTCCGGGGCCTGATGGGCCGGTCGACGCTGCAGCCCGGAGAGGGCCTGTACCTGCCGACGTCGTCCATCCACATGTTCTTCATGCGCTTCCCCATCGACGCCCTGTTCGTCGGCCGGGCGGACGCGGACGGGGTACGTGAAGTGGTCGGCGTGCGTGGCGGGCTGCCGCCGTGGCGCGGTGTGGCCCTGCCAGTGGCGGGTGCAGAAGGAGTGGTGGAGCTGGCGGCGGGGACGCTGGCCGGTGGCCCGCTGGTCGGCGACCGCGTGCGCCTGGAGCCGGCCGTCGCCAGCGGCCCGATAGTCCGCTCAGCGGCCGTCCGCTCAGCGGCCTGACCGACCGGCGAGACGGCTCCGATCACGCTCCGCGGCCTGGCCGTCGGTCCGATCGTCCGCTCAGCGAGCAGCCCGACCGGTGAGCACCCGTAGCCTTGCCGCCGGCGGTCCGATCGTCCGCTCAGCGAGCAGCCCGACCGGCGCAACGCCAAGCGTCGAGGGGTCTCATGGCATAAGCCGTCACACGGCGTGGATGCCCTCGAATCGAGGGGTGAGCGAGCGAGCCGGCTGCGTCGGGCTGTGACGTCACTGGACCGTCCCTGGCCGCCTACCTGAGGACGCCGCTGGCGCCGCGTCAACGCTGGTGCTTGCCGACCCTGGTGGAGGTGGGGGTGCCGTATCACTGCCCCTTAGGACCGCACGCTCCGCTATGAGTGACCGACCGAGGCGCGCTGTGGGACCCATCGCGCCGCGGGCACCGTTCGCCTGACTCGACCAAGCGGGGCGTGGTAGCCGTTTCCGGAAAACTTCGCGCTGTCGGCCGGGATCCTTGGCCCCATTGGACCACCCTGGACGTCCGGATCGTCACTCATATCGGAAAGCTGCCGGATATGGGGGCAGTCCCCTCGGGGCCGTCAGCCAGGCTGACTACCGGTCGCCGGAGCCCC
>JACCYW010000232.1 GCA_013696275.1 Chloroflexota bacterium
GGGCTGGCCGGGACGAGCGATGGAGTGCCGACCGTCGGTGAGCACCAGGTCGATTCGCTCATCGCGTGCCAGGCTGGTCAGATCCTCGCCCAATCTCGCTGATGAAAGGGCGACACCGCGCGCCGCCAGTCCGCGCTCGACAATCGCCGCGACGCGGGCACGCAGCTCCTCCGTCGCCTCGGTAAGGGCGCGTTGCTGGGTCCCGAAGCGCGTCGTCAGGCGCGACGGCTGGACGAGCTGCACGAGTATCACCTCTCGCGGTTCGCCAGCCGACGCCAGCGCCTCTGCCAATGATGTGAGGCCATGCAGGTTCTTGGGATCCTGGCAAGCCACGAGGATCGCTCGGGCGGGCACCGGACGAGGTGTCATGACAGGCGGCGGTTCAGCCCCCCGGACCTCCTCCTCGGGCGTGCGGGATAGTCGGCCCTGCGGGTCGATGATGCGCAGGGCGGGGCCCGCCATGAACGTCGTCACAAGGGCCATGAGGACCAGCATCGTGAACAGGTCCTGGCTGATCACCCCCAGGTTGAGGCCGGCGTAGAGGACGATGAGTTCGGTGAGGCCTCGCGTATTCATCAGAGCACCGATGGCCGCCGACGCTCGCCATCCGCTTCCGGTGATCCTTGCACCGAACATCGCCCCCACCCACTTGCCCACTATCGCTATCGCGATCAGCATGATGGTGATCGGCCACAGCGCCGGCTTCTCGAAAAGTGGGCCGATGTCCGCTCGCAGGCCCGCGACCACGAAGAACAGAGGCAGCAAGACTACGACCACGAAGTTCTCGATCCGGCGCGAGATGTCGCTGGTGAGACCAGTGTGCCGGGGCATTATCAGTCCCATCACGAACGCCCCGAAGATGGCGGCGATGCCGACGCGCTGAGAGAGGAACGCCGCGCCGAGCACTGCCAGGAAGATCGCCACGACCCACCCTGCCGGCACGTTCCCGGCCTCGTCGTAGGCGTCGGCCACGCGAGCCAGGACAGGGCGGGCGATGAGACCCATCACGAGCACGAACGCCAAGGCGAGGATCAAGATCACGAGTGGATCCGGCGGCAAGACCATCGGCGCCGGCACTACGGCGCCTGGTGCGGCCGCGGTCTGCCCTACCATTGCAGCAGCGGAGACGGCGAGGGCGGAGGCGACCGCGAGGAGAGCCCATGCCGCGACGTCATCTATGGCCGCGCAGGCCAGCGCGAGCGCGCCGATCGGTCCACGGAGCATTCGCCGCTCGATGAGGATGCGCGCCAGGACCGGGAAGGCGGTGATCGACATCGAGACGCCAATGAAGATCGCGAACGCGACTGGTCGATCTGTGTCGCCCAACTCCGGGAACCGCTCGATAAGCAGTACCGCTGCTCCGATGCCGAGCGTGAACGGAAGCGCGATGCTGGACAGTGAGATCGCGACTGCCTGCCTCAGGCGGCCGCGGAGCACCTGTGGATCGAGTTCCAGCCCTATGAGGAACATGTAGAAGACCAGGCCGATCTCGGCGGCCGCCCGGATCTCTGTCTGGAGATGCGTCGACAACGGCCAATCGGCCGGACACGCCGGAAGGCCGCACAAGAGCCCCGTCAGACCGGGAAACCACTCGGGCAGCGAGCCGATGAGACTGGGGCCAAGCAGGATGCCCCCCAGCACTTCTCCCATGACGCGGGGCTGTCCCAACCGGGCGACTACCTCGCCCAGCAGCCTGCCTGCGATGATGATGAGCGCGACGGCGGCGAGGAGTTGGCCGAACTCCGCCTCTGGAAGATTCGGTGTTCGGTACTCGACGCTGAGCACGAAGAGGGCGATCCCCGCGATGACCAGGAGGCCGACCATGACCGGGTACGGCATTCGTGATCGAAGCGATGCCAGGGATAGGCGTGACCGAGAGCTGAGCACCCGCGTATCCTACCCAGTGGATCACGCCGAATGAGCTTGGAAGGGCCTACTCTAGAACGTGCATGAGCTGGTCGGCGCCTATCGGTTGGAGCGGGTCCTCGGCGAGGGCTCGACGGCAGTGGTCCACCGCGCCCATCACACCGTTGACGGGACCGTGGTCGCGCTCAAGATCCTGAAGAAGCACCTGGCCGCGGACGAGACTTTCCGCCGGCGCTTCCTGCGGGAGGCGCGAGCTGCTTCGGAGGTGCGCCACCCGAATCTCGTGGCCATCCTGGATCACGGAGAATCCGACGGGCGGTACTACCTCGCGTCCGCATACGCTGCTGGCGGGTCGCTCGCCGCAGCCATCGTCCGTCATGGCCGCCTGCCGATAGGCGAGACGGTGCTCATCGCCAATGAGGTCGCGTCAGGACTGGACGCTCTCCACGCCCACGGCATCGTCCACCGCGACATCAAGGCCGCCAACGTGATGCTCGACGTGGATGGCCGCGTGGCCATCACTGACTTCGGGCTGGCCAAGGGCGCGAGGTACACGGCACTCACCACGATGAGCCGGCCCGTGGGCAGTCCCGCCTACCTATCGCCCGAGCGAATCACTCGGCAGGAAACCACACCGGCGGGCGACATCTATGCCTTGGGGTGTTTGGTACACGAGTGCCTCTCCGGCAGTCCGCCGTTCAGCGCACCCACGCTCTTCCAGCTCGCCTTCGCGCACATGACGCAGGATGCCCCGTCTCTCGCGGAGATGCGAAGGGATGTGACGCCGGCGCTGGACGCGGCTGTGCGTACTGCGATGGCGAAGGATCCAGCACACCGACCGGCGACCGCGACCAGATACGCCGTCCGACTATCCGCCGCCGCCCAAGTGGATGATCGGTCGCCCGGGGCAGCCGCTGCCCTGCCGGCGAGATACGGCAGTCAGCCATGACGACGATAGCCATCTCGTGGCTCGGAGAGGGTCGGATCCGCGTTGCTGAGCTGGAAGCCGGGAAACGGTCCCTCGTGAGTCGAGGTACGGACGGCGATGTCATGATCCAGCATCCCACCGTGTCGCGCCCGCACCTCGCCATCGTCCCCTGCCCGTCAGGCTACCTGGTAGAGCACCTGAGCCGGACCAATCCGACCCGAGTCAACGGGTCGCGCGTCGAGGGTCCCACGCCGCTGAGTGACGGCGACGCTCTCGTCATCGGTACGGTCAGCGCAACATTCCACGACCTGGCAGCGGGGGATCGCCGGCAGGGTCCGGTCTGCCACAACTGCCACCGTGAGAACGATGCCCACCAGCGCGACTGCTGGTTCTGCGGAACCTCTCTTGTGAACGCACCGACCACCATCCGGATGCCGCGGCCGGTACTCTGTCGGCTACTCGGCCCGGACGGCGCACAGGGCGACCTCTACGAGGGAACGGTCCTGGTCCTTTCGCCCGACGGGAAAGTGACGGCGACGCGCCGGGAAGGTGCGTCTGACCCGCGTACGGGACATGTCGAGTTTCGCGACGGCCAACCGATGTTCGTTGCGCCCAACGAGGGAGAGTCGGCGGCCTCAGCTCAGCCTATCGCGACCAGCGATGAGTTCTCCGTGGCAGGCAACACCTTTGTCGCCATCCGTCGTTAGGTGCGTGGCGTGATGCGTCCGCCGTGGAACCGCCAGAACGGGAAGAAGGCGCGCATCGGCCCCTGCGTCCAGAGGAAGATCGCCAGCCACACCAGCCCGTAGTGTGCCAGGAAGACGCCAGGCGCGACGTCGCGCGCTGGGAGGAACGGTAGGAGCCCGAGGGCTATGACGGCATACAGGAACACACCTTCTGTGATGCCGTTCAACACCTGGAATGCAGCGGGCCAGTCCCGATCCCACCGGAAGCGCTGGATGAGGATGTAGATGACGTCCCATACGAAGCCGAATACGGCGACGTAGACCAGCACGCGCAGGAACACGTCACTCCTCAGCCCGAGCACGAAGATGACGGTGATCAGGAGGCCGATGGTCGCCAGCAGGGCCAGTCGGGTCTGCCATCGACCAACGAGTGTCGGGGTCACGGTGCCTTCCCCCGCGCCCAACGCGACCACTGGACGAACGAATACCAGCCGTTCAGCGTGCGGATGCGAGCCGGATCGGCCAAGCGCATCCCTTCCACCGCGCGATAAGCAGCGTACTGGAGTCCCAAAAAGCTGTCCACGGCGGCGTGGGGACCTCCAAGCGTGATGGCGCCGCTCGCGTACATCCTTGCCGAACCATGACGCATGCCAGTCACCTCGAAGTCGTTCGCTACCTGGAGTCGACCGAGGGCGTTCCTGGTCAAGGCATATCGGTCGATGAGATCATGCAGCAATGGGCTTCGTTCCGGGCTGGCTATGAGCCCGGTGCAGTCGATGACGAAATCCGCCACGAGTTCCAGGGTGCCACCGCCAGCCAGGGTGTTGGAGATGCGGGAGGTGACCCGGCCGTCGGGGGTAGGTGCCAGCTCCT
This sequence comes from Chloroflexota bacterium, assembly GCA_013696275.1. Lineage (GTDB taxonomy): Bacteria > Chloroflexota > Limnocylindria > Limnocylindrales > CSP1-4 > Palsa-1032. Next base: position 4,354 of record JACCYW010000232.1, read on the forward strand.
TGACAACACCATATTCGGAGCGGTACCAACCCTCACGGAGCCCTTCCTGCACCATCCGTCGCCAGTCCCGTCGATCAGCCGTGGTCGTGCCCCCCCACGCCTCCAGCAGCTGTTTGCGCTCCTCCGGGTCGGCCCGTTCCATGGTCGCCCGCTGCTCACCCGTCCAGCAGCCCTTCGGCCAGTTGAAGGGCTGGAACTCGAATTCCGCATCCACCTCGCGTTTGGATGAGCCATACGTATGGCCGCCCGTCAGGCGGGACCGATGTAAGTGCACGATCGCGATCTTGGGGTTGTTATGCCGCTCTTCGTATAACTTCTGGATGATGCGGGAGGCCACGATGCCACGACCTCGCAGGACGACCGTGCCTCCCTTCGCACGAAGCTGTTCGTAGATGTGGTCGTGCTGCTCATAGGCGTTCACGACCCGCGTCCGATCGTCGAAAGCCTCGCGGTACTCAGCCAGGTCGGGCAGAAGCTGGAGGGACGGATAGCCCACTGCCAGATGGATGAAGGGAGCACTGATGGCATAGTGCCTGCGGTGTTGCTCGTCGCTAGCCGATGCGATGACGAGCAGCCGACCCTCCGCGGAGCGACGTATCGCGCGCGCCCGGCCGAAGCGCACGATCGCCGGCCAGCCGATACGCGCGGCCTCTCGGTCAACGGCGCGAAATACGTCGCCAGAGCGAGGGGTGTACGTCTGGACCAGGGCCGGCTCGCCGAAGATCTGCCACAGTAGTCGACCCGCCAGCCGCAAGTCGCCGCCACGTATCGCCCGCCAGATCTCTCGCGGCGCATACGCGGGGAAACCCCAGACGTTATCTGGGCAGGAGTCCGAGTTGGACCGAAGCCGCTCATGTGGAGGGATCTGTGAGTTGCGGCACAGCCGCTCATACCGACCATACGGCCGTTCTTCGTTGCCGATGACGGCGATCGCCTCGGCTGGCACGCCGCTCACTCGCAGTAGGTCTGCCCACACGAACGAGCCCATCCCGCCCCCGATGCCGGCGAACCCGCACGTTTGAACGTCGACTCCGATGGACCGCAGTCGTTCCTCGGATATGACGTCGCTGTCGAGCCATTCGTCGGGGACGACCCCGCGTGCCGGCGCCGGGGGCGGCGCTGCGACCACGCCCGCAGAGACGCCATCGTCCACGACCCGAGTCGCATTCGGGTCCCTCGGCAGGGGCACCACCATCACCGCGCCGTCGGCGCTGGTGACTATCTGTGTCTGGCGCCGGTCACCCAGCAGTCGGCCGATGAGTTCCAGCGTAAGATCGCCGATCCGCAGGCGATCTCCCTCGCGTAGTTCCGCGGCCATGACTCGCTCGCCGTTCACGTAGGTGCCGTTAGCGCTGTCGAGATCCCGGACCTCGACCACTCCGCCCCGAACCGTGATCAGGGCATGACGTCGTGAAACCTGCGGATCGTCGAAGGTCGCGACCGCCGCTGGGTCTCGACCGAGGAGGTTCTCTCCCTGCTCCAGCACCACGTCGACCTCGCCGGTGACATGGTGCATACCATGTAGCCGGTAGCGCGTGGTTGCTTTCAGCTCAGCCAAGATCGCTCCTCTCAGCGCGTTTGTGAGTATGACCCCGCGCCATATCGCGGTGGCGGTCTGTCGGCCACCTGACCGACCAATCCCCTTGGTGCCCATTAGGATCGGTAGATCACCGATCGTGACGCCCGGTCGGGACAACCCGCTGCGTCGGAAGGATAGGAGCATGGTCAACGCTCGGCGCCGCGATGGCGGTCACGGAGCCATCTCCCCGCGAACGGCGTCGGGGCTACCATCGCCCTGATGTTGGCAAGACCCAGGATGTTACGGCGACGATGGCCAGATGACCGGCTCTGAAGAATCGTTCAAGCGTGTGCGGGTGCGCGTCGATGGCCGGACCGTCGCGGTCGAAGGGGACCGGCCGCTCGTCATCGGTCGAGACCCGGGCTGCGACATCGTCATCGCCCAGGAGCGCGCCAGCGTGTCAAGGCGGCACGCTGAGCTCGTCCCCACAGCGACGGGATGGCTGCTGCGCGATCTGGGTAGCGGAAACGGCACGCACGTCGCCGGGCGACCCATCACGGAGCTGGCCCTACGCGAAGGCAGTGTTCAAGCTCAACTCGGCCACCCTGCCGACGGCGTGCGCCTCGACGTGGAGGTAGCGACCGCCAGATCCGCCGTGGAGGTGTCGGCAGGCGGTGCAGGCGATCACCCACAGCGGGATCTGCCCGTCGGTGCGTCGCGACTCGGCCAGTTGTCAGCCGTCTACCGCTTGCCGTCCGGACGCGTGGGCATCGGCCGGGCACCGGACAATGAGTTCGTCCTGGACGATCTTCAGGTGTCGCGCCACCACGCCGAGTTGATCCCCACGCCGGATGGCCATTTCCTCCTCCACGACCTGAGGAGCCACAACGGAACCCTGGTCAACGGTCGTCGCATCGAGCGGGTGGTGCTGGCTGACGGCGATCTGGTCCGGATCGGTATCACGCTGTTTCGCTTTCGTCGCGGTCAGCTCGAAGAGTTCGTCGAGGCCGGGGCCGCCTGGCTCTGCGCGATGGGCCTGACCTACACCACTCCTGACCGACATCTAATCCTCGACGGAGTGAGCTTCGCCCTTGAGCCATCGAGCTTGCTGGCCATCGTGGGTCCCTCCGGGTCCGGTAAGACCACTCTCGTCAATGCGCTGACGGGCTTTCGGCGCGTGACCAGCGGCCGCGTGATCTTCGGCGGGCGAGACGTGTACGCCTCCCTGGACGATCTCCGACAACGGATGGGCTTCGTGCCCCAGGAAGACCTTCTGCATGCCGAATTGACCGTGCGTCAGGCGCTGCGGTACGCGGCCGAGCTGCGCTTTCCGCCCGACGTGGAAGAGCACGTCCGACGGCAGCGCGTCGAGGAACTGATGGACGAGCTTGCCATCAGCCACCGAGCGGATCTTCCCATCGCGCGCCTGTCGGGTGGACAGCGTAAGCGCACCAGCGTAGCCGTGGAACTTTTGACGAAGCCAGGCTTGCTCTTCCTGGACGAGCCCACCTCCGGTCTGGATCCAGCCAACCAGGAGCAGGTCATCTCTCTCCTGCGGGGCTTGGCCGATGGGGGGCGGCTCGTGATCGTGGTCACTCATGAAGTGCAACATCTGGATCGCTGTGACCGTGTCCTGTTTCTGGCTCCCGGTGGCCGGACGGCCTTCTTCGGCCCGCCGGCCGAAGCGCGTCAGTACTTCAAGAGACTGGGGCACGGCGACACCTACTCCAGCATCTTCGCTGCGCTGGACGCTGGGCAAGAGACGGATTGGTCCGGGCACTTCACCTCCGATGAGATCCACAGCCGTTACGTACTTGCCCCATTGACCGAGGCGCAAAAGTTGGCTCAAGAACCCGGCGGTCAGGTCCACGAACGGGTCAAGGCGCGTCGACTGGCGACTTCCCGACAGTTCGCGATCCTGACCAGGCGCTACCTCAGGATACTGGCCAGCGACAAACGAACGGTCGCATTGATGGCAGTCCAGGCGCCACTGTTCGCGTTGCTGTTCCTCCTGCTCTTCTTCAACGACGTGATGGAACCTATCTCCGCCCCCGAGGCAACCACTTTGATCTGGCTGCTCGTGGTGGGAGCCACATGGGTCGGCACCTCGAACTCCGTGCGGGAGATCGTCAAAGAGGCACCGATACTTCGCCGTGAGCGCTCGACCGGGCTCTCACTGGCTGCCTATCTAGGTTCCAAGGTGCTCGTGCTCGGCACGATCTCCCTCGTTCAGGGTGCGCTCCTCGCGCTGCTGGCGACATTGCCACAGAGCCTTCCGCCGGGCGACGTCTCGGTGGCGAGCAGGTCGGTCGTCATCGAGGGCGGAGCCTTGCTGGGTGCTGCCCGCGTGGAGCTGATGCTGGACCTGGCCGTCGTTGGGTTCGCCGCCATGACGGTGGGCCTGCTCGTTTCCGCGATCGTGCGCTCGTCAGACCACGCCATGGTCATCCTGCCGCTCGTTCTGGTCGCCCAAGTCGTTTTGTCAGCTCCGCTCTTCTCGTCGCGGTCCGGGTCGATCAGCGCGATCGTCCTGAACTCAGCGGGTGTGCTATCGACCGCATCGTGGGGCACGGCCGCAGCCGCGTCCACGAGCGGTCTGAACGAGATCCGCCGACCTTATCTGGAGGCGGTCGCGACAGCCCGATCGCTGGTGTCAACGGGTGGCCTACCCCAGGTGGTCTCCGAGGACCCAGCCACGTGGGACCATGACAGCGGCACGTGGCTGTTGGATGTAGTGATGCTCATGGCGCTGAGCGGCGCCTTCCTAGGGGCAGCAGGATTGGTGCTCCAGCGTCGGAGGCAGTGATGACGGTCTTGCCAGAAGGATTCGGCGCGGCCTCGGACCAGGGTCGCGTCAGGGATCACAATGAGGACGGTTACCTGGTCCGTCCGCCGCTGTTCGCCGTTGCTGATGGGATGGGGGGACATGCCGCCGGGGAAGTAGCCTCGCGTTTGGCTCTCGAGTCACTCGCCTCCAAGACCACTGAGACGTGGCGTGACGGCCGCGACGTGCTACTCCGCGCATTGAGCGAAGCCAATCGCGTGGTCTATCGTCAAGCGAAGAGCCGAGCTGGGGCACGCGGCATGGGAACCACGTGCGTCCTGATCCTCCTGGACGGAGACCGCGTACATATCGGTCATGTCGGTGATTCCCGCGCCTACCGCCTCCGTGCCGGCACCCTTGAGCCGCTCACCAGAGATCACACCGTGGTGGGCGACATGGTGGAGCAAGGCCTCCTCACGCCGCAGCAGGCACTTGCAGACGGTAATCGTGGTTTCCTCACGCGCGCCCTCGGAGCCGCGGCTCGGGTGGATGCCGAAGTAGACAGCTTCGACATCCAAGCCGGTGACCGGTTCCTGCTCTGTTCGGACGGTCTATCGGGCATGCTGCCGGACCCGGTGATCGAGCAAATCATGCGAGAGACACCTGATGCACAGGCTGCTGCCGATCGGCTGATCGCGGCGGCCAACGAGGCGGGCGGGGAGGACAACGTGACCGCGCTGGTGGTGCACCCGCCACCTGGCGAGGGAGGCGGTGTCGCGGTCCCTGGGTCCGCCGGCACCGAGCGACGAGGAGCTACGCGAATCGCAGTGGCGCTCCTGGCCGCGGCCTTAGTG
>JACCYW010000250.1 GCA_013696275.1 Chloroflexota bacterium
CATCGCATGCATGGCCACAACGTCTTCTTCCCCATCGGCTTCGACGCCTTCGGCCTGCCGGCCGAGAACGCCGCCATCGCCAACGGCATGCACCCGCGCGACTGGACCCTGGCAAACATCGAGGGCATGCGCCGCCAGTTGCGCTCGATGGGCAACACCTTCGACTGGTCCGCAGAGATCGTCACCAGTGACCCTGACTTCTACCGCTGGAACCAGTGGATCTTCCTGCGCTTGCTTGAGCAGGACCTGGCTTACCGGCGCATGGCCCCGGTCGACTGGTGCCCCCGGGATCAGGTCGTCCTGGCGCGCGAACAGGTGGAAGGTCCCGAGCGGCGTTGCTGGCGATGCGGCACGCAGGTGATCAAGCGTGACCTGGAGCAATGGTTCTTCCGCACGACGGCCTACGCCGATGAGCTGCTCCGCTATCCCGACATCACCTGGCCGGCTCCCATCCGGGTCATGCAGACGAACTGGATCGGCCGCTCCGAGGGAGCGCGCATCACCTTCACTGTTGCGCCGGACGGGAGCCAGCCGGGCGGTGACGCGATCGAGGTCTTCACCACCCGCGCCGACACGCTCTTCGGGGCGACCTTCATGGTCCTGGCCCCGGAGCATCCACTGGTGGAAAAGCTCACCCATCCGAACCAGTGGGAGGAGGTCGAGGCGTATCGCGACGCCGCGCGTCACAAGTCGGAGATAGACCGTCTGTCCGCCGACCGAGAGAAGACCGGGGTCAGCCTCGGCTCATACGCCATCAACCCTATCGATGGCGAACGGATCCCGATCTGGATCGCCGACTATGTACTCCTCGGCTACGGCACTGGCGCGATCATGGCCGTTCCGGCCCATGACGAACGCGACTTCGAGTTCGCCCGACGCCATCAGTTGCCGATAAGGAGGGTCGTCGCAGCGCCGGGCACCGAGGACGAGCAGTTAGACGGCGCCTTCATCGCCCACACCGAGGGCGAGCGCTTGGTCGACTCGGGAAGTCTCACCGGGATGTCTGCGCCGGATGGAGCACGGGCGATAACAGAGACGCTGAGGGAGCGCGGGCTGGGCCAGTCGGCGGTCACATATCGACTGCGCGATTGGCTCATCAGCCGCCAACGGGCATGGGGCACGCCCATCCCGGTCGTCTATTGCCTTGGTCAGTGCGGCATCGTGCCAGTGCCGGACGATGAGCTGCCGGTGCGCTTGCCGGATGACTTCCAGCTGCCGCCCCAGGGAGGCAACCCGCTGGAGACACATGAAGGCTTCCTGCACACCACGTGCCCGCGCTGCGGCGAGGCGGCACGGCGGGAGACGGACACGATGGACACGTTCGTCGACTCGTCCTGGTACTGGTGGCGCTACCTATCGCCGCACAAGGCGGACGGGCCGATCGACCGCGAGCTGGCCGACCGGTGGTGCCCCGTCGATCAGTACACCGGTGGAGCCGAACACGCCGTCCTCCATCTCCTCTACAGCCGGTTCTTCTGCAAGGCGCTGGCCGACCTGGATCTGATCGCCGAGCGTGAGCCTTTCCTGCGCCTCTTCAACCAGGGTCAGATCCTGGGCGAGGGCGGCTTGCGCATGAGCAAGAGTCGGGGCAACGTGCAAGACCCCGACGAGCTGGTGGCCAGGTACGGCGCTGATTCGGTCAGGCTGTTCCTGATGTTCATGAAGCCCTGGGAAGCGGACGCGCCGTGGAGTGCCACCGGTCTGACCGGGATGTTCCGGTTCCTGAACCGTGTCTGGGCGGTGACACTCGACGCCGGAGGGACTGACATGCCCAAGCCGGCGGCCGGCGCTGCCGTCAGCGACACAGGGGACCTTCGACGGCTGGCCCATCGGACGCTGCGGGAGGTCACCGATGACTACCAGGGATTCAGCTTCAACACCCTCATCGCCAGGCTGATGGAGCTGACCAATGCGCTCACCCGTGCGCGAGGGACAGCTGCCGCCAGCGGCGCTGATTTCGATGAAGCGACACGCCTGCTGCTGCTGATGCTGGCACCCGTTGCGCCGCACATCACGGAAGAGCTATGGCAGCGACGGTCGTCGGCCGGCGCTGAGGAGTGGCAGTCGATCCATGCTCAGCCCTGGCCGGCGTGGGATCCTGCGCTGACCGCTGTCGACGAGATCGACCTGCCGGTCCAGGTCAACGGCAAGCTGCGCGATCTGGTCGCTCTGCCGCCCGGGCTACCTGCCGCGGAGGTCGAGCAACGAGTCATGGAGCGCGACAAGATCAGGGCACAGCTGGCGGGCAAGGAGCTCGTCCGCGTGGTCCATGTCCCGGGTCGGCTGGTGAATCTCGTCGTCCGCTAGGACCGGTCCTCGATCTCCCACGCATGGTCGAGGACGTGCCAACTGATGCGCCGAGCGGCGTAACGCGGAGGCCAACGCCGGCCAGCCAGCGGAGATCCATCGGAGCGGACCCTCAGGAGCTTGAGCATCGAGTCGCGCATCGCCCGCACCGCGACCTCATCGGCGGGCTCGGGCGGGCGTGACTTGAGACCCATCTCACGAGCGTAGGCGTGGTCCGCCTCGGTCACGTGGCTGACCACCTTGTCGCGGTCCCGGCCGCCTCCACGCGGGCCCTTGCGGAGGCTGGCCGGGGCGGAGGCTGCGACCTCATCGAAGATGGCCCACGCGGCCGCGACGAGCGAGCAGATCTGCCT
>JACCYW010000276.1 GCA_013696275.1 Chloroflexota bacterium
TGCGCATGCGCAGCAGGACCGCTGCTCGCGTGCTGACCTATGGCTTCGATGAGTCAGCTGATGTGCGTGCCCTTGCTCCGGTCTCGCGCGGCGAGGAGGGGATGAGCTTCACGCTGGTCACGCCGGCTGGCGACGGCCAGGTGAGGTCGCCAGCGCTGGGCATGCACAGCGTCCATAACGCGCTCGCGGCGGCCGCTGTCGGCATCGTCGCCGGGCTGGACCTCGAGACCATCAGCCGGGGACTGGCGCGCCCATGGAGCGTGCCTCATCGCACCGTCCTGCTGCGGGCCGGTGACTGGCGCATCCTCGATGACAGCTACAACGCGGCGCCCGACTCGATGATCGCGGCGCTGGATCTGCTGGCCAGCCTGCCCGGCCGCCGCATCGCCGTCCTGGGCGAGATGATGGAGCTGGGTGACGCCGCGCTAGACGATCACCGGCGGGTCGGCCGTCACGCCGCTAGCTCCGCGGACGTCATCGTTACCGTGGGCGACGGATCAGCGGGCATCGCCGATGGGGCCATCGAGGCCGGCGCGGGCCGCCCCGCGGTCCATCGCGCAGCCGACCGCTCGACCGCCATGACCCTCCTTGCCGGGTTGCTCGGACCGGGCGATGTGGTCCTGGTCAAGGGGTCGCGCGGCGCTGCGCTCGAGATGATCGTGGACGATCTGGTGACCGCCGCCGGCGGCCTCGCCGGGCAGCCGGTCGCGACGTGAGCGGCCACCGCTGATGGTCGGCTCGGAAGCTATCGTCCAGGCCCTCCTGCTCTCGTTCGCCCTGGTGGTGATCAGCATGCCCGCCTTCCTGCGCCTGCTCCGGCGGATGGGTTTCGGCAAGCGCATCCGTATCGATGGTCCTCAGAGCCACCTGGTCAAGGAGGGCACGCCGACCATGGGGGGCCTCTTGATGATCATCGTGGTGGGCGGCCTGGCTGTCCTGTTCGAGGTCGCTGGCGGGGGCGGGTTCTTCGACGGCTCGACCTTCGCGCCGCTCGCTACCCTCGCCCTGGTGGGCGCGCTGGGAGCAGCCGACGACTATCTCAACGCGCGGACGGGCGACGGGATCCGCATCCGGCAGAAGCTGCTGTGGCAAACGGCCGTGGCCGGCTACGCCGCGTTCGAGATCCAGCAGACCTACGCCATAGATGTGCTCGTCGTGCCGTTCGTCGGGCCGATGCCGATCCATCCGGTCCTCTACGTCGCCTTCGCCGCCTTCGCCATCATCGCCACGAGCAACAGCGTCAACATCACCGATGGGCTGGATGGCCTGGCCGGCGGCACGCTCATCTTCGCCTTCATCGGCTACATGATCATCGCCGCCGCGAACACCCCGGCGCAGCCCAACCTGGCCATCCTGTGCGCGCTCATCATCGGCGGTCTGTTGGGTTTCCTATGGTTCAACGTCCACCCCGCCCAGGTGTTCATGGGCGACTCGGGTGCCCTCTCGCTGGGCGCCACGCTGGCGGTGGTGGGTCTGATCACCGGGCAGATCCTGCTGCTTCCGCTGATCGGCATCATCTTCGTGTTGGAGACAGGCTCCGACCTGCTCCAGATCATCTACTTCAAGCTCACCGGTCGGCGCATCCTGCGGATGGCGCCGCTTCACCATCACTTCGAGCTGGCGGGCTGGGACGAAGAGAAGATCACCCTCCGATTCTGGATCGTGGGCGTCCTTGCGGCGCTGCTGGGAGTGGTCGTCTTCCTGGCCACGCGCGGCTTCCTCCAATGAGTCGTCAGGTCTCGAGTGCGGACCCTTCCTCGCCCGCTCGACCGATGGAGCTGGCTGACCTTCGTCTGGGCGGTTTCGTCGGGCGCTCCGTGGTCGTGCTCGGGTTCGCGCGCTCAGGCATAGCGCTGGCGCGCTTCCTGGTCGACCAGGGCGCTCGGGTGACCGTCTACGACGTGCGACCGGAAGAGGAGCTGCGGTCGGCCCTGGCAGCCCTGGAGGGGCGCCCCGTGCGCTTGCTCTGCGGGCCGGACATCGATTCCCAGGAGGCGCTCACGGACCAGCAGCTGGTGTGCACGTCTCCCTCCGTCAGCAGCACCTTCAGCACCACCGAACCGCGCCTGAGATCGGCGCTCGGTCGTCTCGAGGCCGAGGGCCGGATACCGGTGGTCAGCGAGGTGGACCTGTTCCTGCGCCTCTGCCC
>JACCYW010000280.1 GCA_013696275.1 Chloroflexota bacterium
GCGACATCCGGCAGTGGTGCCTCGGGCCGGGCATCGGTTGCCGCGGATCGCGCCTCATCCCCATCGCCGCGAACGGCTCGCCGGCATTCGCCCAGTACAAGCCGGGCGGCGAAGAGGGCAGCCACGAGCCCTGGTCGCTCCAGGTCATCGAGATGTCGGCCGGTCGGATCAGCGGCATCACCTTCTTCCTCGACACCGCCCGGATCTTCCCACTCTTCGGTCTGCCGCCGCTCCTGGCGGCGTGACTCCGTCCAGCACGGAGATGACATCCCGCAGCCCGGTCAGAGCAAGCAGCTCACGGAGCTCCGCCGAAGCCCCATCAAGGCAGAACTCGCTACCGAGGAGCTGGGCCGTAAGCCGGAGCCGGGCCAGTGCGTCGACCGTGCCAAGGTCCGGTTCGATGACGCCCTCCACGTCGCATTGCACGAGGCGGGCGTGGCCCGCGCCGATCAACTCACGCACTCGTTGGCATAGCGCGGTCCCGGCGCCGCGACCGACACGACCACCTATGACTAGTTGGATGGTGCCCTGCTCATCCGACCGGGCGGTGGTCATCGATGTCGTCGGCGGATCGATGGGAGCGGCCAGCAGTGGACCTCCTTCCACGCCTCGAGACATAGACCGCTCGGCTGCGCGAAACTCATCGGTGTCCTGTCGTCGGCGACTTGCGCCGGCACCGTCCGGGCCGGAGGCCCATCCCAGATGAGATTCCGCACCACTATCGAGCGGGGCGGCAAGACCGCCACCGGGATACGGGTACCGGACCAGGTCATCGAGGCATTCCGTGCGGGCAGGCGACCGGCCGTCCGGGTGACCATCAACGGCTTCACCTACCGGAGTACCGTGGCCGTCATGGGCGGCGCCTATATGGTCGGAGTCAGCGCCGAGAACCGGGCCGCTGCGGGCATCGCCGCCGGCGACGAGGTGGAAGTCGATATCGAGCTGGACACGGCTCCCCGGGAGGTCACGGTGCCGACCGACTTCGCCGCGTGCCTTGACGCTGATCCCGATGCCCGGCGGACGTTCGATGGCTTGTCGTACAGCAACAGGCAGTGGCATGTCCTGCAGGTCGAGGGAGCCAAGACCGACGAGACGCGTCAGCGTCGCATCGGCAAGTCGGTCGCCACGCTGCGCGAGGGCCGAGCCCGCTGAGTCGCGCGTTGGCCGCGTCGGCGCGGAGGTCGCGTCGGTGCGGATGGGAGGCTGATCCGGCTTCGCCAGCAGGTCAAGATCCGGTTGCCCTAACGTCCCGCGTCGGGCTATGACGTTCGGCGCACATCGGATCCCCGCTTGCCAACGTATCGTATGGTGACGGTCCATCCTTCGGAGGTCAGTTTCGTGCGGGGGATCACATCTCTCCTTGTTTGTCTGCTCGTGGCGGGCTGTGTAGGCGCGCCTGGGTCTGCGATGGCGGATCCATCGCCGTCGACAAGCCCGTCAGCCGTGCCGATACGCCCTTCTCCGGTAGTCACGGCGGCGCCAACGCCGATCACGACGCCGGTCCCGACCGCGGCGCCAGTGGCGACGACCGCACCGCCCTCCGTGCGGCCCTCGCCGTCGCTCACACCGCCATCCCAGGTACCGGCCCCTAGCCCCACGGCTTCGTCCTCGCCCTCGGCATCACCGTCCCCGACGGCATCACCGTCCCCGACCGCATCACCGCCGGCTCCGTCCACCCCGGCACCGTCGCCTCAGCCATCGCCGAGCGGGGATCCAGCGGCCCTCCAGTTGGTCCGCCTGGTCGACCGGCCGTACGCGCCGCTGCGGGCAGCGCCACTGAAGGGCAGTTCAACCGTGGCGTCCTTGCCCCACGGCGGGGTCGCGGTCGTGCTTTCCGCACCGGTGGGATGCGCCGCACCGGGGGGGTGTGCGGGCGGTGGTTGGTACCGGCTCCGCTACGGGCGGCAAGAGGGGTATGTCCGCGGGGCTTTCCTTCAGGCGGCCCAACTGGTCGGGGTGGATCTGGCGCGGCGCCACGAACGTCTCATCGTCGTTGCGCGGCGGCAGCAGCATGTCGAGGTATACCAGGACGGCCGCTTGCTGCTGGTCGCGGAGGCGACCACCGGCCGACCGGCACTCGCCACACCCCTTGGTCGGACCAGCGTGTCATTTATCGACCGCGTGCACACCATGCGCTCGCCGTGGCCAAAGGAGCATCGCTTCTGGTACGCGTCCGCGGACGTCGAGTGGGCGGTGCAGTTCCGCGTCGGAGGCTGGTATCTCCACGATACGCGGGTCCGCCCGTGGAACGGCTTCGGAGTGGGTACCGATCGGTCCCACCAGGATCCGGACGGCGGCTGGAGGATCGGCAGCCACGGCTGCGTCAACATGCCGGACTGGGCTATCAGGAGGATCTTCGGCTGGGCACGCATCGGCGATGCGGTGTTCGTCCTGGACGCCTGAGCGCTCCGCTGCTCAGCTTGTCAAACTTGGTCATCGGTCGGGTCAGCGATGGCTGCTCGCCTCAGGCGGCTGACTCGGTCGCCTCGACGAGCT
>JACCYW010000293.1 GCA_013696275.1 Chloroflexota bacterium
TGCGAGCTTGGGCATCGCCGTGGCGGCGACGCCGGAGGCGTCAGACGAGCATGGGCCAAGCGAACTGGACCATTCGTTCGCGGACATCCAGAAGACGATCGCGACCATCCGTCAGCAGACGCAAGACACGATCCAGGCCCACCGCAGGTACGTTTCAGGCGACTACGGGCTGCTGTCGACGGTGGGCCATCTGGTGAGCGCTCAGGTGTGGACGCTGGACCGGCAGGCAGCCGTGAGCGCCGGGCGCCAGCGATTCACCGGTTGGCTTTACGAGCAGTTCCTTCCCGTCCTGTGGGACCACTGGCAAGTCGTGAACTGCGGCTCAGACTATGGCTGCCCCCTTCCGCCGCAAGGACCGCTGATGCGGTGGTTCCCCGATCCGGACTTTCCTGACCCCACGCGCCACACGAGCATCGATGGCGTGCTGCCCAAGCAGCTGCCGTGCCACGCGGAGTTCCTGAACTCGACCGCGGTGTGTCACTGGGCGACCTTCGATGAGCAGGGCTACGGTCCCAGCGTGGCGACCCTGATCGGGGCGGTGAGCCCAGCCTGCACCTACGACCCAAGGGCGGGAACGTCGTGGCGGTACGGTTCGTGCAGTCTCGGCGTCCCGGTCGGGACGATCCTTTCAGGTTCGAAGCCATGGACGTTCAACCAGGTCTCGTGCGACTTCTCGATCGCACCGATCTTCCAACCGCTCGGATTCGACTGCATCAGCCCGCACGTGTCCGTGCCGGCCACGCCGTCTCAAGCCGTTGGTCGCGTCACTGGCGTGGGCACCCGCGATGCGACCGTCACGATGTCACTCGAGCACCCGGTCACGGGACGGATCGACCTGCGGGGAGCGAGGGTCCGGGTCCGGCAGCTGCTCCGCGAGGCCACCGCCGACGCGGCTGACGAGCTGCTCGCTCACCGCAACGGCCAGGATGTCCTGCCCCGGGTGGTGCCCGTGGCAGCGTCGGCGACGCGCCACGCGGCCGCCTTCAAGTCGAGCGTCGGAGCATTCCGACTGCGGGGCACGTTGTCGGTCGACGAGGGGATGCTGAAGGTCGACATCCGCATCCACGGCGCCTCCCTGGACGCCCCTCAAGGATGCTCCCGTCAGTCGCGGACGAGCCACCTGGGCCATCACCTCATCGTCGTCGACGGCAATGCCCGGCTGATCCAGTCACTGGCGCTACTGCCCTGGCACTGCGCCACGGAGCGTGACGGCTCGATCGGCCTCTACTACCCGGCAGCGCCTCCATCTCGAATGGTGCCCACAGACTAGGCGACGTGGACGCGGCGGTGGTGATCTGGGCCGGCCGGGCTCGTCCCCGGCTGGCTATCGGCACCTTGGTCATCGCGACGGCGCTGCTGGCCTTGGCGGCGGCGTGCCAGGCTGCCCCGCCCGCGCCGACAGCGTCCCAGGATCCGCCTCCTGGCCCGGATCTGGTGGAGCCGGCCGTCCAGACCAGTACCGACGGCCTCCTTCAGACGACGCTGACGGCAGCCCTCGGGCCCGTCCAGGTCGGCGGACGCCAAGTCACCACGACCACCTACAACAGCAGCTTCCCGGGACCCACACTGCGGGTCCGGCCAGGCGATGAGCTCCGCGTCCGTCTGGTCAACCAACTGGACGGGATGACCAACCTGCATACCCATGGCTTCCACACCTCACCCCTCGGCTTCGGTGACAACGTGCTCCACCACCTGATGCCCGGCCAGACTTGGGAGCTGGAGTTCGGGACGCTCGACGATCACCCGCCGGGGCTGTACTGGTACCACCCGCACGCTCACGGCGACTCGGACGAGCAGGTCAGCGGCGGGATGGCCGGTGCCATCATCAACCAGGGAGCCATCGACGAGCTGCCCGGCATCGCCGGCCTGACCGAGCGCCTGCTGCTCATCCAGGCGACGCAGTTCGCGGCTGACGGGACGGCCGTACCCCCGCTCGACCAGCAGCCCGACGCCGAGACCCGCTACATCAACGGGCAGGTGAACCCGACCATCCGCATCCGCCCCGGCGAGACCCAGCGCTGGCGCATCGGCAACATCAGCTCTGACGACTGGGTCGACCTGCAGCTCGATGGCCACCAGTTGCACCAGATCGCAGCCGACGCGAATCCCATGGACCGGGTGGTGGCACAGGACAACGTCCTGCTGGGCCCGGCCGAACGCGCGGAGGTCCTGGTCCAGGCTGGAGCGGCGGGATCGTACGAGTTGCGGACGATGCCATTCCAGGGCGAGCCGGAGGCCGTCCTGGCCACGATGGTGGTGGAGGGTGAGCCGATGAACCCGCAGCCTCTACCGACGACGCTCCTTCCCTTCGAGGACCTGAGCGTCCTACCGATCGACCGGGAGCGGCAGATCACGTTCCAGATCCTGGATGGTCCCGAGTTCGTGATCGACGGCCAGGAGTTCGACCCGACCAGGGTCGATCAGCTGGTGCAGCTCGGAGGGACGGAGGAGTGGACCATCAACAATGCCACGAGCTCCTGGCACCCGTTCCATATCCACATCAACGACTTCCAGGTGGTGGCCATCAACGGCCAGCCGTATGAGGCCCGGGGCCACCAGGACACGGTGCCCATACCCCCGAATGGATCGGTGACCATGCGGACACGATTCCTGGACTTTCCGGGCGCATTCGTCTACCACTGTCACATCCTGGGCCACGAGGACGCCGGGATGATGGGACTCATCGAGGTGCAGGAGTGATCACCCAGCAGCGATACGTCACAGTCCGCTTGGCAGCCTTGGCGGGCGCCATCGTCCTGGCTGGTTGTCAGGTCGGATC
>JACCYW010000347.1 GCA_013696275.1 Chloroflexota bacterium
CGAGACGTAACTCGTGGGTATCTGACGCTCGAGGTGGTCTCGCTCGGCGGCCTGCGACACATGCTCGGGTTCCATTTCGATCCTCGCAATAACGGCCGTTTGGTTGAGCTGGAGTTCTTCCGCAGCAGCTACCGCGATCAGCAGGCCTCGTTCGATGAGTTCCAGCGTCATCTCGAGGTGACCTACGGTCCGGCCACGCGATCGGGCCCGGGCGACGAAGGGTTCCCCTGGTATGAGTGGGATGTGGCGGGCACGAGCATCCGGCACTTCGTCTTCGATCGGTTCGGCCCGGAGGAACACCTCAGGATCGACGAGCCTGAGATACCTGCTCGACTTGGTTTGCCGCTGCCCAGCAAGACGACGCCGGTGTCCCGACTGCTAACCCGTAATCGGGTCCGCAGGGGTTAGCAGGATCGAGCAGGAAACTGTAGGGGTTTCGGTCGGCTTCACGCGCTCGTAGCACAGCGTTTGCGGTCAGAGACTTATGAGTCCCCTGCTCTGCCACTGAGCTACTCCGCCACGCGATTTCGTGCTCCCGCTACAGCATGTAACGCAGGAGCCTGGCCACAGTGCTTCCGAGAGGCATGAACTGCGGTGATGGAACATCCGAAGTCAGGGGTCTGAAGATGAGCCAAGCTCCGGTCGCGGATCCTATCGCAGGCGCCGTCATCGCCAGCAACCTCGCGTCGTTCTCGCGTCACCTGCCGGCCGAGGATCGGGCGGACGCTTACAACTCGGCACGCCACCGAAACTACCGGCCGGCCGAGCAGGATCGGCAACGCGGTGCTCGCCACCGGAAGCGGTCGCCAGCTGCATCATGACGGGTCATTCACGGCCCTTTCCCCGG
Source organism: Chloroflexota bacterium (assembly GCA_013696275.1). Lineage (GTDB taxonomy): Bacteria > Chloroflexota > Limnocylindria > Limnocylindrales > CSP1-4 > Palsa-1032. The sequence goes on from JACCYW010000347.1 coordinate 848, forward strand.
CTATCATGACCGCGACCTTGGCCGGCGCGGGACGCCGCTTGCTCGACACCCGCACGTCGCGGACGCGAACCTCCGACCAACGGCTCCACTCGAGGAGGCTTCGATGACAGTCATGAGCACGCCGGATCTCGCAGCCATCAAGCAGCGGCAGCAGGCGACTTGGGCGAGTGGCGACTACCACATGATCGGGACCCAGATCCAGATCGTCTCGGAGCTGCTCATCGAAGAGCTGGACGTGCATTCGACAGAACGGGTCCTTGATGTCGCCACTGGCAGCGGGAACGCCGCATTGGCTGCCGCTCGGCGCGGATGTGAGGTCGTCGGGCTGGACTATGTCCCAGCCTTGCTGGAACGTGCGCGTCGGCGCGCCGAGGCCGAGGGCCTGGAGGCGGCCTTCGTTGAAGGCGACGCCGAGGCGCTGCCGTTCGATGACGGCAGCTTTGATGTCGTCTGCTCGGTCTTCGGCACGATGTTCGCGCCGCACCAGGAGCAGACGGCCGATGAACTCGCCCGCGTATGTCGACCGGGCGGCCGGGTCGGCATCGTGGCCCACACGCCCGAGGGCTTCATCGGCCAGCTCTTCAAGACGAACGCAAAGCACGTCCCACCGCCGGCTGGACTGCGCTCGCCGGTCCAGTGGGGCACAGAGGAACGCGTCAGGGAGCTTTTCGGCGATGCCATCGCCGAGATCCGGGCCGAGAAGCGGCACTACGTCTTCCGCGACCGCTCGCCGGAGGTCTATCTCGACCACTGGCGGCGCTTCTACGGCCCGATGATGAAGGCCTTCGAGGCCGTCGGGGAGGCCGGTCGCCAGGCGCTCGAAGCAGATTTGTTAGATCTCATCGGCCGCTTCAACCGCGCCGACGACGGCACCATGGCCGTGCCCAGCGAGTACCTCGAGGCGGTCATCGTCAAGCGCTGACACCGATCGCTGACACAGTGGTGTCGCCGCCTCGGTCACGCCACCTGGCGTAGTCGCGAGGAGATGCGGGCAGCCGTCGCAAGGACGTGGCGTGCGACCTCTGCTTCTCCGCCTGTCGGCGGGAAGCGATAGGAAGGCCCATGGACGTGCACCGCCGCGCTCACGTTGCCGGCGGCGTCGGCGATGGGAGCGGCGATGGAATCGAGCCCGTCGGCGAACTCGTCTCCGACCCAGGCGTACCCGGTGAGCTGGATCCGGCGAAGCCGTTCCCGAAGCGCGGCCGGCTCGGTCAGTGTCCGCACTGTGAACCTCTCGAGCGGATCGTCCAACAGGCGATCGACCGCCGATGGCGCCATGTGAGCCAGGAAGACCTGGCCGGATGCGACCGCATGCATCGGTAGCCGCGTACCGGTCCAGTCGCGCACAAGGACCTGCTGGTCGGTCTCGACCTGATCGATGTAGTGCACCACGAACCCATCCGCGACCGACAGGCCGGCTGCCTCGCCGACGACCGATGCCAGCTCCACCAGCATCGGCCGCGCCAGCGCCACGAGGCTGCGAGTGGGCAGCACGTTCGCGGCCAGTGACACCATCCGCGCGCCGAGCCGGTAACGGCTATCTCCGGGGACCTGCTCGACGGCACCCTCATGGGAGAGCGAGGCGAGCATGCGCGCCGCCGTGCTCTTGGGCAGATCCACCCGCTGCGCTACCTCGGTCACACCGATGGGGCCGTCGGCGAGCGCGGACAGCACGGCGAAGGCGCGCTCGATGGACTGGACTCTGGACACCCGGTCCTCCGTCGGCTACATTCTCGTAAGTCTCGTTCCATCATATGGCATGGTGCCGTATCGTGGCACAAGACGGTCCACCAATCGGCCCAAGGAGCCAACAGCAGTGCCGGACGACATCGAGGAGATAGATCTCGCTTCGCTGTCGGATGACGAGCTCGTCGAGCAGATGCACAACGACCTCTATGACGGGATGAAGGACGAGATCGCTCTGGGCACGACCATCCTGCTGGGCCGCGGCTTCTCGCCGACCCGGGTGCTGGACGAAGCGCTCGTCGCAGGCATGAAGATCGTGGGCATCGACTTCCGCGACGGCATCCTGTTCGTGCCGGAGGTATAGCTGGCGGCCAATGCGATGAAGGCGGGCATGGCGATACTCCGACCCCTGCTTGCCGAGACCGGTGCCGAGCCGGTAGGCAAGGTAGTCATCGGGACGGTCAAGGGCGACATCCACGACATCGGCAAGAACCTGGTGGGCATGATGTTCGAGGGCGCCGGCTTCGAGGTCATCGACCTGGGCATCAACACTGA
>JACCYW010000382.1 GCA_013696275.1 Chloroflexota bacterium
ATGCGACGAGCGCCACGAGCCGGTTGGTGCGCATCGCATCGTCCACCAGTCGAACCGTTCGGTCCTCGCCGGAGCCGACCGGAGCGACCACGTAGGGGAAGATGACCGAGTCGCGCAGCGGCAGGAGTGGCAGCACATCCGGGATGACCGGTGCGACATGCGTGTCCGGTTCACGGGTGGTGAGCGCTGGCGGGGTGGGATCGCTCACAGGCCGCGGCCGGTGATCCCCGGATCGGCTACCACGGTGACTCGACCGGAGACCTTGGGCAGACGGACGCGCAACAGGCCGCGCTCGAATTCACCGCTCACCTCGTCACCCTGGACGTAAGCCGGCAGTGGCACCTCCAACCGGAATGGGCCTGGTCGGATCTCCGCGGTGTGATAGCGCACGTCCGCGGCGGGCGGATCCGGTCGTCGAAGGCCGTCGACGATGAGCACGTCGTCGTGCAGCACGATGTCCACGTCCTCGTCGGCCACACCGGCCAGTTCGATGGTGATGATGATGGCGTCCTGGGTCTCGGCCACGTCCGCGGACGGGCGCCAGGCGGTGGGCGCCACGACGAAGGCCACGCCGCGCACAAGAAGGTCGTACGTGCTGGGCGAGCGACGCGCGGTGACCACGCCCAGATATCGAGTCCCGGTCCGTCGATAGCGCATGGGCGCCAGTCTGCCTTGCTTGAGCGCTCTGCGGGCGCCGAGTAGGCCGACGCTCGTGCGACCGCCCTTCGCGCCCGGTCAGTTCGCGGGACGCATCGAGCTCAGCGACGACTTCGGATGGGGCATCGGCCTGGTCGCCCACGGCGTCTACGTATTCCTCCTGTCTGGTCGCTCTGGCCCTGAGTGGGAGGAGCGGCAGGTCCGGGCGGAGATGGAGCGTCTCCGGCGGGCGCGCCGAGGTTGAGCGGGTGATGGGCGCCAAGAAGGAGGAGACCCGGGAGCGACGCCTGCCGAAGCTCATCGATGGATCGGCGGGAGGCCGTCGACTGGCGCAGTCCTAACGGCCCAGGCGCTGACGCCTGGTCCGCCTGACGCCAGGCCAAAGACTCAGACGAGTCCGGTCGTGTCCTCTGCGCCGACCCGGACCATCTCTGTACAACCGGCCCGCTGGCAGCGGTACATCCGCTCCTCCGGCGGCGGGGCATCGACAGTCACCGTCTCAGCTGCCCGCTCAGGGAGCATCGGCACCCACTCGTCAAGTCCGTGGCGGTGCTCCAGCTTCCACGGCACCTGCTTGGCTGGGATCTGCTGCTCCGTCACAAGGGCAGCCTAGCCGCTCATCACTCGTCGTGCCCGTAGCGCCACCGGCGGCTATCGTCAGACCATGAGCGACCAAACTTCACCGTCTGACAAGCTCACGCCCTACGAGCGACTTCGACCGCTTCGCCGCGTCCGCCAGAGCCGAGACTTCCGCGCTGACCCGATCGGTCGGGACGACCTTGACGCCATCCTGGGTGTGGCGCGATGGACGGGCAGCAGTCGGAACACCCAGCCATGGCGGTTCATCGTCATCAGCGAGGTCGACACCATCCGCCGCATCGCGGCCGCCGGTCTGCCTCAGACCCGTGCACTACGCACCGCGACAGCCGCTATCGCCATCACCCTCCCGGCTATTCCCGAACGCGCCATCTCCCACGCCTATGACGACGGCCGGGTGGCAGAGAGGCTCCTCATCGCGGCGTCCTATCTGGGTCTCGGCGCCGGCATCGCCTGGGTGCGGGTCGACGTGATGGACGCCGTCAGCGCGATCCTCGGGCTGCCGACCGAGCGTTTGGTCCGCACTTTGGTCGCCCTCGGTCACCCGAGCTCGGCGGCGCGAGAGCCCAAGTCGGCGCCAGGGGAGGCCAGGCTGCCGCTGGACGAGCTGGTCTTCCGTGAGCGCTGGCTCGGCGACTGACCAGGAACCACGATCGACAAGACCTGATCCAGTCGCCTACGCTTGGACGGGTGATGGGTCGTCGATGTGGGAGCCGATCCTTCATAGAACGAGACATCTTCCCGGGAACCCTAGCTGGTGCGGAGTCCTCGCGGTGTATCGTCGATGGTGACGCCCCGAGCTCCACGCCTGAGAAGCCCTCTAGCGCGTCGGCCGTTGGTGTATCACGGAAACCGCACGTCACGATGCCCTCAAGTGAACCGGTCGCGACACAAAGCGACAGGTGCCCGGAGCGGACCCTACTGGCGACCAGCTAGCGTTGAGGGCGATGGAACTCGGCATCTACACCTTCGGTGAGGTGACACCGGACCAGGCGACCGGTGACGCCGTCACTCCGGCCAAGCGCTTGCGCGACCTGATGGAAGAGATGGAGCTGGCCGACCA
>JACCYW010000349.1 GCA_013696275.1 Chloroflexota bacterium
TGGCCGGCGTGGGATCCTGCGCTGACCGCTGTCGACGAGATCGACCTGCCGGTCCAGGTCAACGGCAAGCTGCGCGATCTGGTCGCTCTGCCGCCCGGGCTACCTGCTGCGGAGGTCGAGCAACGAGTCATGGAGCGCGACAAGATCCGGGCACAGCTGGCGGGCAAGGAGCTCATCCGCGTGGTCCATGTCCCGGGTCGGCTGGTGAACCTCGTCGTCCGCTAGGACCGGTCCTCGATCTCCCACGCATGGTCGAGGACGTGCCAGCTGATGCGCCGAGCGGCGTAACGCGGAGGCCAGCGTCGGCCAGCCAGCGGAGATCCATCGGAGCGGCCGCTCAGGGCCTCGAGCACCGAGTCACGCATCGCTCGCACCGCGGCCTGGTCGGCGGGCTCGGGCAGCCGCGACTTGAGACCTATCTCACGAGCGTAGGCATGATCGGCCTCGGTCACGTGGCTGACCACCTTGTCGCGGTCCCGGCCGCCTCCACGCGGGCCCTTGCGGAGGCTGGCCGGGGCGGAGGCAGCGACCTCATCGAAGATGGCCCACGCGGCCGCGACGAGCGAACAGATCTGCCTGGCCTGGGCCGTCGAGAAGGGCCGTCGATCCTGGGCGCCGACTTGACCGGGCACGCCGAAGTCCGTGCCAGACGAGCCTGCCAGGCGCTCGGTGACCGCCAGGCGGTGGGCTGCATCTTCCGGCCAGGAGACCGCTGCCCGAGCCGCCACCGCGGCATAGCGGGGGACGTATGCCGCCAGCGCTTCCAGCGCTGACGCCTCGTCCTTGCCCGACCGACACCAGCCCGGCCAGCCGATGGCCCACGCGAAGACCTTCCTCTGGCCCGTCTCGATGGACACGCCGATCGGACCGCGGGCGCTCGCCATCATCGATCGGTCAGCGGGATGAGCTGAGCTTCTTGCGCTCGCGGTAGCGCGCGGCCTTGGCTCGGTTGCCGCAGGTCGACATATCACACCAACGACGGCGACCCGAGGGCGAGGGATCGTGGAAGACCCACCGACAGTCGTCGTTGGAGCAGATGCGCAGCCGGGCCGGATCGCCCTGGCTCACCTCTCGCGCGATGCTCTCGGCAAGACGCGCCAGGGCGCCTTCGACGGGGTCCCCATCGTGGCGGTGGTCCAATGAGACACCGTCGAGAGCCGGCACCAACTCGTAGGTGTACGGCGTTCGCAACACGCGGTTGATGCGTTCCAGGGCCCGCGCTTCCGGCGGTCGCCGCTCGACTGCCGCATCGACCAGCTCGCGCATCGCTGCCCGCACGCGGTGGACGCGTGCCAGTCGCTTGTCGGCCGCCTCCTGATCGTCCGCGAACTGATGCCTCAGCGCCACCATCGAGTCGGTATGGAGCAACTCGTGGTCGTGCAGCCAATGCAGCGCATCGTCCACCCCGGGCAGCTGCTCCAGCGCCGCGCCGCGGTCGAAAGCGAGGGTGTTCACGAACGCCAGGCCGTCATCCAGGGCGGCCTCATGACCGTGCTGGGATCGTTCCTGGAGCTCGTCTGCGTCGTTCATGTGCTAACCAGTATAGGGTCCTTGACAGGTTACTGACAAGGATCTAGCATGTAACCAGTCAATCACTAACAACCGGTTACTCGCACAAAAAGGGGCGGATGGGACATGGAAGCCTTGCAGGCGATCCTCTTCATCGTCACTGGTCTACTGCTCTTCGGAGGGTTGGCCACGCTAGCCGGAGTCGACACTCGAGAGAGTATCGGCGACACGCACCAGATAGGAAGACCATGACCCTCATCAGCTGGCAACTTCACGCCATCATCGCCCAGGACATCCTCGCCGAGCGGCGACGCGAGGCAAGATCAGCCCGTTTGGCCACCCTCGCGCGCGGCCGCGGGCGCACCATCGGCCGGCGGCCGTCCAGCGAAGCGCGGCGTCGAAGGCTCGTCGCACCCGCCCGCGGGTAGGCCCTGGCGCTGTCCAGCTCATCGGGCAGCGCCGTCCGGCCACGCCCGCTAGTCTGACCACCAGACCCCTTGTCACGCCGGAGGTGGATCATGCCCGCGTCCACGATCAAACTTGGTGCCAACTGCTGGAACCAGTACACCGAGTGGGATCCGTTCCTGGCGGCGCAGCAGCGGGCCGATTCCCTGGGCTACGACTCGTTGTGGACGTGGGACCACCTGTACCCCATCGTCGGCTCGGATGACGGCCCCATATTCGAGGGCTATCTGGCCATGGCGGCGGTGGCCAATGCCACCCGCCAGGCGACCGTCGGCTTGATGGTCGGTGCCAACACGTTCCGCAATCCAGCCCTGGTGGCCAAGATGGCCACTACGCTCGATCACATAAGCGCCGGCCGGGCGGTGTTGGGTATCGGCGGCGCGTGGTTCGAGACGGAACATACCGCCTATGGCATCGAGTACGGGAAGAGCCCGGGCGAGCGATTGCGCTGGCTGGGCGAGGCACTGCCCTTGATGCGCGGCATGCTCCACGGGGAAGGACCCAGCTCGAACGGTTCGCGCTACATCGCCGAGAGGGTGCGCAACGATCCGCCGCCGCTGCAGAAGCGCCTGCCCATCCTGATCGGCGGCAGCGGCCCCAAGGTGACCCTCAGGCTGGTAGCCGAGTACGGCGACGCATGCAACATCGGCGGGTCGGTCGAAAGCGTGCGGCAGAAGGACGCCATCCTGCGGCAGCATTGCCAGGCGGTAGGCCGGGATGAGCGTGAGATCGAGCGGACGGTCGGGATGGGCACGGTCGTGATCCGCGACTCGCGTGACGAGGCAAGACGCGTCCATGGCCAGATCTTCCAGCACAACGGGCGGGCGGACCTGTGGCAGGATCAGCCGGTGGGCACGCCGGAGGACGTGATCGAACGTTTCGCGCCCTATCTGGAGATCGGCTATCGCCACTTCATCTGCGGCTTCCCCTCCCCCTATGACGAGGAGTCGATGACTCGTCTGGCCAAGGAGGTCAGACCGAGGCTGGAAGCGGCCTGATCCGCCGTGGCCGACCGGTCGCGGATAAGTAGCCGATAACGGACCTTCGCTAACCTGTCGCCGACGTCCGCCGACCGCTCGAGTGCCCCGAGCGCGTCGACGGACGCAGACCTGCCACGGATGTGACGCCGTGGATCCCGGCCGGGCACCCTGATATGTGATCCGCTGCCCGCCGAAGGAGGCAGCGTCCATGAGCGAGCCACTTCCGCCCGACTGGCGCACCCTTGGCCAGGTCGAGCCGGAACGCCCGGGATCTCGTCCCGCAGATGGTCCCGGCGAACGTCCGTCGGGCTCGGATGGCCAGCGGTTCGTCCTGCTTCTGGGACTGCTCGTCCTGGCCGCCGGTGTCCTCGGCGTCGCCGCGGTGGTGGTCATAGCGTCGCGTGCCAACCCCGGCGCGGTAGTCATCGACGCCAGCCACACGGAAGAGGGGACTGCTCTCCCTGGCCAGGGTCTCTTGCTCGGAGACCCACCATCACCGCCATCCGCATCGTCAGGCATCGTGGTGGACGTCGAGGGAGCGATCCAACGTCCTGGACTTCACCGCTTGGACCCGGGCGCACGCTTGGGCGACGCCATCGCAGCGGCCGGCGGATTCAGCGTCCGGGTAGATGCGGAAGCGGCCGGCCGGACGCTCAACCTGGCTGAGCCACTCACCGACGGCTCCAAGATCCACGTGCCCTCGCTCGGTGAGACCGCCATGCCCGGGGTGACAGACGCCGATGACGCACCAGGCGGGACCGATGATGGTGGCCCGCTCATCGATCTCAACAGCGCCGATCAGGCGTTGCTTGAGACGCTGCCCCAGATCGGCCCGGTGACCGCCAGCGCCATCATCGCCGCTCGCGAGGAAACACCTTTCACCAGTGTCGATGACCTGCGCAGCCGGGAGGTGGTCGGGCCATCCACCTTCGAACAGATACGCGCGCTCGTCACCGTAGGCGGCTGACAGGGGACGGACGATTGCCTCGCGCCGGTTGGCTGGCTGCCGGTTCCATCGGCGCGGCGCTTGTTTGGAAGGCGACCGGCGGTGGGCTCGGACCGAGCGCCGTACCACTCCTCGCAGTAGCACTCGGTGCAGCCGCGGTCGCGCTCGGTGTCGCGCTTCGTCGGCCATCGATCAGGCTGGTCGCCTCGGTCGCCGGCGTCGGCCTGGTGGTGCTCCGGCTCATGGTCGGCTCACTGACCGGCAGCGGGCAGGCAGCGGCTGCCTTACCGACCGGCGAGCTGGACTGGCAGGCACAGGTCATCAGCGTCGGCTCCACGGCTGGTGGGCAGCAGCGGGCGCTGGTCACGGCGACTGACGGATCAGCGCAGTGGCGCGTCTATGTCTGGCTCCCCAGATACCCGAGCGTGGTGCCCACCGATCGGCTCGTCTTCCAAGCGCGACTGGAACCCGCTCCCCAGACGGAGGGCTTCGGCGAGTTCCTGGCCAGGAGCGGTGCCCTGGCGACCGCCAGGGTGGCGGCCTTCGAGCGTGCTCCCTCGACGGATGCGGCAGCGGCCCTGGAAGGTACACGACGCCACGCCGGGGAGTTGCTGGCAAGTGGTCTGCCTGCACCCAGCGCCGGCCTGGCGGCGGGGATCCTCGTCGGACTGCGCGATCTGGTCGACCGCGACCTGGCCGACGACTTCGCCACCGCCGGTATCAGTCACGTGGTAGCTATCAGCGGCTGGAACATCTGCCTCGTCGGCGCCATCGTGGCGGCGTTGTCGGCCCGCTGGCCGCGCCGGCGCCGAGCGTTGATGATGCTGCTGGCGATAGGCGTCTATACGCTGCTGGCGGGAGCATCGGCGAGTGTCGTCCGAGCCGCGGTCATGGGCGGCGTCTGTCTCGTGGCCAGGGAGAGCG
>JACCYW010000400.1 GCA_013696275.1 Chloroflexota bacterium
CCGGTGACCGTGGCGAAGACCGTGTAGTCACGACCAAGGCCGGTGCCCGTGCCAGCCAGGAAGGTCATGCCGCGTTGCCGGACGATGATGGAGCCGGCATCGACCAGTTGGCCATCGCCACACTTCACGCCCAGTCGCTGGCCGACGCTATCACGGCCGTTCTTGGAGCTCGATCCAGCTTTCTTGTGGGCCATCTGATCACTCGTCCTTGGTTTTGGTCGGGTCTTGCGCGGTAGGTTCGGGTGGGTCGAGCGGTTCGGGCTGCTCAGCCGGCGTTTCCGAGCTTGGGGCGGCGCCCTCCGCTGGCTCGTCGGCGGTGTCCCCGGCCACGGCATCGACTGCGGCCGGTGCGGCTGGTGACCGGCGCTTCCTGCTCTTCGAGGCCGGCGCCTTGGCCTCGGCTTCCGCCTCCGCTGCTGCCTGGGCCTCAGCCAGCCGGGCCGCCAGCTCCTGATCACGCTTGGCCTGGGCGGCTGCCTCCTGCTCCTGCTTCTTGCGCTCGCGGTCGACGACCTTCTGGGCAGCCTTGGCATCCTCAGCCGCGCTCCGGCCCCCGAACGCGATATCGGCGATGCGCAGGATCGTCAAGTCACGCCGGTGGCCCTTCTTGACCCGGGTACGGGCCTTGGGCTTGTACTTGAAGACGACGATCTTGTCGCCTCTGTCCTGGCGGACCACGTCCGCCCGCACGACGGCGCCGTCCACCGTCGGCGTGCCGATGGCCGGGCTGTCTCCATCGACCACCAGAAGGACTCGCTCGAGGTCGATGGTCTTACCGGGTTCCGCGTCCATGCGGTCGACCTCGATCTCACTACCGAGCTCGACCCGATACTGCTTTCCGCCAGATTCGATGACTGCGTACATGATCCCTGAACGATGTTTGGGTCGCCGCTGGGCCCAGGATGAAGGAGCGCGCAGAGGCGCTCGGCCCGAGATTGCGGGGAGAGGGGAGTCTACCCGCTGAGCTTCCTCGCGTCAACGCGGCCGCGGCCCGGCGGCCGGCCATCCGAGGTCGGGCCTCTGCTAGGCTCGTTGCTCATGAGCAGCGACGTGGAAGCCGCTCCTATCCCGTCACCGCCGAGCGGCTCCGCATCTGGCGACGCTGTCCAAGGCTCTTCCACCAGGCGGTTACAGGCACCTACGCCGCGGGCTGCGCTGTTGATCGCAGCCTTGGTCATCCTGGCCGCGATCCTCTATCTCGCGCGCGGTGCGCTCAGCCCGTTCGTGGTCGGTCTGGTGCTGATCTACATCCTGGATCCGCCGGTCGAGCGCCTCGCTCGTGTCCACATCGGCCGGGTGCGCATCCCGCGAGCGGTGGCTGTGCTCGTCGTCTATGTCCTGGTGGTGATCTTCCTGGCCTGGGCAGGCTCGTTACTGCTGGGGCCGCTGGTCCGCCAGATCAGCGAGTACCTGGCCGACCTGCCGGCCATCCTGGCCGCGCTGGGCGACTGGTATCGCACGCTCGAGCTGCCCGACCTGGTGCGCCGAGCGATCGACGGCCTCATCTCGAGTGGCAGCGAAGCGGCGACCGGCATCGATCCTTCCACGCTCCTGCCCATCGCGCGCAGCGTCTTCGGCTTCGTGGCCTCCTTCTTCGGTTACCTCATCATCCCGGTCTGGGCCTTCTACCTGCTCAAGGACCGGCCGTCCTTGACGACGACGATGAACCGGTCGATACCAGCCACCTGGCGACGCGATGTGTGGGCCTGCGTGGGTATCTTCAACCGCCTGTTCGGTCGGTGGCTGCGAGGTCAGCTGCTTCTGGGCGTCATCGTCGGCGGCGCCACCTTCGTCGGCCTGGGCATCCTCGGCTTCGTAGTGGATCCGCGCTTCACGGAGTTCGCGGTCCTACTGGCTGTCGTGGCCGGGGTGCTCGAGTTGCTGCCCATCATCGGTCCCATCATCTCCATGGTGCCGACCTTGGTGGTCGCTCTGACGGTCCGTGATCCGGCCCAGGGGCTGATCGCGGTCGTCATCCTGTACACCGCGGTCCAGCAGTTGGAGAACAATGTGTTGGTCCCGCTGGTCCAGGGCGATGCGGTCGACCTGCACCCTTCGGTGGTCATCCTGGCACTCATCCTGGGCGGCTCCATCGCCGGCTTCCTGGGAGCTGTCTTCGCCGTCCCGCTGACCGCTGCCGGGCGTGACATCTATCGCTACTTCTTCCGGCGGCTCTCGCCCGACGATCCGACCATCCCGCCGCCGGACGACCCGGACCTGCTGCCGTTCCGCGATCGGTTGCCGGACGCGGCGGGCCACTTCCCCGAGCCCGACGAGATCCTGCGAGCGGACGACGACGCCATCTCGGAGCGTACGCTGGACGACACCCGACCACCCGCCGAGGAGGATCGAGGTTGAGCCGAGCCAAGAACCATTACGAGGTGCTGCAGGTCGATGTAGCGGCCGACGCGGAGGTCATCTCATGGGTGCATCGAAAGCTCGCCCAGCGCTACCACCCCGACGGCGGCCCGAGTCCCGAGGCGCGACAGAAGATGCTGGCCGTCAACCTCGCCTGGGACGTGCTCAAGGATCCGGCGAAGAGGGCCGCCTATGACGCGGAACTGGCGGTCCGCCGCGACCGCCGCAGCAGCGACCGCTTCGTGCGTGCCGGAGACGAGGCCGGCTATGGAGAGGCCGGGCCGCCACCGCGCGGGTCGCAGAGCGGGTCGGTCATCGGCTTCGGGCGCTACAAGGGCTGGAGTCTCGACCAGATCGTCCGCCACGACCGTGATTTCCTGGAGTGGCTGGAACGGATGCCGGCTGGTCGCCAGTATCGCGACGAGATAGCGCTTCTACTACGACGCACGTCACGCTGAGAGGCCGGCCACTGGAGCTCGACCTTCACCATTCGGCCCGACCCTGCCGCATGGCGATGCTCTGGAGTATGCCCAGTCCGATGGCCAAGCTGATCAGCGATGCCCCGCCGTGGGTGATGAAGGGCAGCGGTATGCCGGTGATGGGCATGATGCCCAGGACCATCCCGAAGTTGACCAGCAGCTGGAAAGCGATCATCGATGCGATGGCGCCGGCGAAGCTGACCCCGAAGCCGTCCCGCGAACGCCAACCCACCAGCAGCACACGCCACAAGAGGGCTACGAAGAGGATGAGCACCACCACACAGCCGACGAAGCCGAGCTCCTCGGCGAGCGTGGCACCCACGAAGTCGGTCGCCTGCACAGGCAGGTAGTCGAGCTGCGTCTGGCTGCCATTGGTGAGCCCTTTACCGAAGATCCCGCCCGATCCGACGGCGATCTGTGACTGCGTGAGTTGGTAGCCCGAGTCGAGCGGATCAGCGGCCGGATCCATGAACGAGATGAGCCGTCGTTTCTGGTAATCCTCCAGCACGAACGTCCAGGCCATGGGTACCATCGCGACGATGCCGGCGCCCGCCACGAGCAACCAGCGCAGGCTGGCGCCGGACAGGAAGAGGGTGCCCATGACTATCGCGCCAAAGACCAGGGACGTACCGAGATCGGGCTGGATGAGCACCAGCGCGAACGGCGGCAGGGCCAGGACCGCAGCACCGATGATGGTCGTGAGGCTGCCGAGTCTGCCGGCCCGCCCGGATAGGTACGCAGCCAGCACGATGGCCATCAGGATCTTGGCCAGTTCCGAGAACTGGAACTGGAGACCACCGATGCTGATCCAGCGGGAGACTTCACCGACACCAGACCCGATGGCGATGGTCAGGATGAGGAGCGCGAGGTTCAGGCCGTAGAGCGGCCAGGCGAAGGTCCGCAACCACCGGAAGTCAGCCGCCGCCGCCAAGGTGAAGAGCACCATCGCGATGGCGAACCACATCAAGCCACGGGTGAACACCGAGCCGGGCGCCAGCGGGGTGCCCTGGCTGTTGGTATACGCCATCAACAAGCCGACCACGCCGAGCGCGAGGGCGTAGAAGGCGAGCTGAAGATCGAAGTGGGCCCATGTCCCGCTCGTCGAGCGACCGCCCACCTGCTCCAGTCGTGCCGCACCCCCCCTGAGCGTGCCCATCAGGAGCCTTGCCTGCCCATCACTGACCGTAGAGGTTGTCCACGACGAGCAGGTCGCGATCGCGCAGATCCACTCTCAGGTCGTAATGCAACTGGAGGAAGTACTTGACGATCTCGGTGGCGGCATTCCCGGTCGTGTTGGAGTCGTAGGCGAAAGCCAGCACGGCCAGTTCTGCATCGGTCCGGGAGACCGCCTCGAGGCCGTCTGGATCGGCCGGGTCCTTGCGCGGGTCCCGGGGTACGAACGCGGCGAACCATGAATGGAACGGTAGCCGGCCCTTCGCATCCCTGACCCCGTACTCGGCAGTACCGGTCTTGCCCGCGAGGACGATGGGAAGGTCGACCAGATTCCAGGTGTGATACGACGTCAGGACCCGGCGCGAAGCCAAACGCATGGTCTCCAGGACCTGGGCATCGACCGGCAGCTGCTGTATCACCTCAGGCTCGATCTCCTGGATGACCGATCCATCGGCTGACAGCACCCGTCGGACGATCTGCGGCTTGTAGAGCGTCCCGCCGTTGGCCAGTGCGGCGTAGGCATTCAGCATCTGGATAGGCGTGAACGAATCGTAGCCCTGGCCGATGCCCGCGTGATAGACCTCGCCCGGGTAGATGGGCTGGTTCAGGACCCGCTGCTTCCATTCGTTGCTGGGCATGATGCCGGCCACTTCCCCGGGCAGATCGATCCCGGTGCGCTGGCCAAGCCCGAACTGGTTGGCCCAGTACGCCAGCCGATCGATCCCCAGCATGCCCGCCACCTGATAGAAGAATGTGTCGCTCGAGTGGCCGAAGCCGTCATAGATGTCGAGCGGCCCGAAGCCACGTCTGTTCCATTCCCAGTATCTGTAGTTTCCGATGCTCAGATAGGGCGCTGTCCGCAGGACCGTCTCGTCGGTCATCTCGCCGTCCTGGAGAGCTCCCGTCCCGGTGATCAGCTTGAAGGTGGAGCCTGGCGGGAAGTTCTCGCTGATGGCGTAGTTCTTGAGTGGTCCACCCGGTGCCTCCAGGAGAGCCTGATAGTCGGCCGTGGTGATGCCCTGGGCGAAGGCGTTGGAGTCGTAGGTCGGCAGGGAGACCATGGCCAGGATCTGGCCCGTCTGGGGATCCATCACGATGACCACGCCCCGCTGCAGGCCGGCCACCTCCATCGCCCAGCGCAGGGCTGTCTCGGCGTCCGCCTGGACATCGACATCGATGGTCAGCTCGAGGGAGTCGCCCGCGACCGGTTCGCGGAGTGTTCGGCTCACCCGCAGTACCTCGCCGCGGGCGTCCCGTTCGACCTCTTCCATGCCGTACTCGCCGCGCAGGATCTCCTCGAAGGAGGCCTCAACACCGGCCTTGCCGATGGTGTCGTCGTTGAGATAGCCAGCGGGACCGAGGCGTTCGAGGTCTTCCCGCGTGACCGCGCCGGTGTAACCCATGACCTGAGAGACGAGAGGGGCGTACGAATACCGGCGCTGCGGTTCGACCGCGACCTCGACACCGGGCAGCGACAGGTGCTCCTCACTGATTATCCGGGCGACGTCCTCGGGCGCGTTCTTGGCGATCCGAACGAGGTCGAAGCGGTTGCTGGCGGCGCGGTCGACCGCTTCGATGATGTCGGCAGCCGGCATCCCCAGGAGCACTGACAGGCGCTGCACGACCGCCTGGCGCTGGCTCAACGGCAGATCAGCGGCTCGGACCTTGATCGAGAACGTGGGTACGTTCTCCACCAATCGCCGGCCGTTGCGGTCGAAGATAAGACCGCGTGCCGAGGCGAGCGGCTGAAGAGTGAGGCGATTCTCCCGCGACAGGCCGGCGTAGTAGCCGCCGTTGGCGATCTGCAGGGCGAACAACCTCGCTCCCAGGGCCAGTACGACGGTGGCGATGATGATGGCGAACACGACGAAACGCTTCCACGACCACCCGCGGGCGGAGTCGCCGGCCAGCGGAACACTCATACCTTCACCATTCGAGTCGCTCCTCTGGACCGAAGCGCCGCAGGAGCAGACGGAGTGCCAGGACTGCCACAGCCGCCGCCGCGGCGTCGAAGAGGGCTATGA
>JACCYW010000406.1 GCA_013696275.1 Chloroflexota bacterium
GAGGCCTTCGCCGACATGCCGGTGGCAGACTCAGTGGCTCCGTGACCTCGACGGTTGCCTTCCCGGCTGGACACGCCGCATCCGAGGGCGACGGAGAAGTTGGCTTGGTCCGCCTCGAAGGTGTGACCTGCGGATACGGCGGTCCGGCTGTCCTGACGGGCATCGATCTGACGATCGCTAGGGGAGCGATCGTCGGAGTGGTCGGGCCAAGTGGGGCAGGCAAAACGACCCTCCTCCGCGCGATGGTAGGAGCCCTTCCCAAGCTGAGCGGTTCGGTCAAGGTGGCTGGGCGGCGTGTGAGCTTTGGGTCGACCCCCAAGGTCGGCTGGGTCCCGCAGCTCGAAACGGTCGACTGGGACTTCCCGGCCACGGTCGCGGAGGTCGTCCTGATGGGCCGCTGGAGTCGCTCGCCTTGGCGGCCCTGGATGACCGTCGACGACCGACGAGCTGTGGAGGCGATCTTGGAGCGGCTGGCGATCGGGGGCCTTGGCGGTCGACAGATCCGCGAGCTATCCGGCGGTCAGCAACAGCGTGTGTTCCTGGCCCGCGCGATGATCGGTCAGCCGTTGTTGTTGCTACTGGACGAGCCGACCAGCGGCGTGGACATCAAGACGCGAGATGACATCCTTCACCTGCTCGCAGACCTCAACGACGATGGCATGACCATCGTTCTCACGACACACGAGATCAACTCGGTAGCTGCGCACCTACCGTGGGTGATCTGCGTCAACGGGCGCATCATCGCAGAGGGCGATCCGGACGATATATTCACGGCCGAGATCCTCAACGAGACCTACGCTGCAGACCTGCGGGTCGTCCGTCAGGGTGGCGCTGTGCTGGTGGCGGACGCCGCACCACACCGGCTGCGGGCGGCCCTGCGACACACACACGACGGCTACGAACATGCGCACCACGAGCATGGCAGCTCGGGTCGGTGAACCTTCTCGGCGAGCCTTTCGGCTACGAGTTCTTCCGCCAGGGCCTGTTCGCTTCCGTCCTTGTAGGCGCGGTGTGCGGCTTGATCGGCGTCTACGTGGTCCTGCGCCGCATGAGCTACATCGGCCACGGGCTATCCCACTCCGTCTTTGGCGGAGCGGTGGTCGCCTACGTGGCAAGCATCGACTTCTACCTTGGCGCCGGGCTGTGGGGGTTCCTTTCGGCCCTTCTGATCAACGCCGTCGCGCGACGTCGGAAGGTGGGTGCCGATGCAGCCATCGGCATCGTGACCACGGCGAGCTTTGCCGTGGGGGTCGCGTTGATCTCACGGACTCGCAGTTTCACTCGGAACTTCGAGGCGGCGCTCTTCGGGAATATCCTGGGCGTCACGGTCGTCGATCTTATAGCGGTGGCTATCGTGGCCGGCGCCGTGACCGCCTTCATCATCCTGTATTACAAGCGCTTGCTGTTCATCACCTTCGATCCCGAGGTCGCGCCGATCTACGGCGTGCGGCGCGGCTGGGTAGATACCTTGTTCGCCTTGGCCCTGGCCGCCGTGATCGTCGCGTCCATCAACGTGGTCGGGGTTACGCTGATCGCCGCGACACTCGTGATCCCAGCCAGTACAGCTCGCCTGCTCACGGACTCGTTCGCACGCATGCTGGCCGTCTCGACCTTCCTTGGTGCTGGGGCCGGGCTTCTTGGTATGTACCTGAGCTACTGGCAGGACATCTCATCTGGCGCCACGATCGTGCTGCTCGAAGCCGGCTCCTTCATCCTGGCCGCAGTGTGGGCCGCATCCTTGCCCAGGCGCCGTCGCCGGATGTCGCGTCCCGCGTCAGGCCGGCTGGCCGAGGATCGCCCGCTGGACGCGGGCGTGTTGGAGCCTCACTGACGAATGCAGCGGTCGCCCGACGGGATGGACCACTTAGACAGCCGGCAGACCCTGAAGCAATCGGTCACATGCCTCGGCGCAGCGCCGGCACGAATCAGCGCAGATCCGGCAGTGCTCCATGTGTTCGACGTGCCGCTCGCACTCCGCGCCACAGACGCGGCACGCTTCGGCACAGGCCCGCACCTGTGCGCGCATCGGACTCCCGCGACGGCTCGGGCCGACAGCCCTATACAGTGTGGTAGTGCCGACGCCACGAGGAAACCGCCGTTGGCTATGAGCACCTCCTTGGCCCGACTTCCGAACCTTCGCCGCGCGGTGCGACGAGGGCTGCTCCCAGCCCTGCTGCTGGTCCTTGTAGCTTGTGCGCCGGGGGCTCGCACCTCGGGAACGCCTCCTGCCGCGACAGGGCCGGTGGCCTGGGCACGACTCGGCACGGCCGACGCCCACTCGCTGGCGTTCGCACCTGGTGATACGCAGCATGTCTTCTTCGGTCACCACGCTGGGATCCTGGAGTCCCTCGATGGGGGTCGCGCCTGGCGATCGATCGGTGCCCGGGCAGACGCGATGGCCATGGACATCGGCGACGGCACCGTCCTCTATATCGCGGGCCACGAGGTGTTCCAGGTCAGCCGTGACGGCGGTCGGACGTGGAGCTCGGCCAATACCGATCTCCCTAGCCTCGACATCCATTCATTCGCGCGCGACCTTGCCGACCCGCAGCGGATGTGGGCCTACCTCGCTGCGGGCGGCGTGTACGAGAGCCGGGACGGCGGATCGGCGTGGCGCCGGGTGTATGACGGCCACGTCCCATTCCTCAACGCCGTAGCCGGAAGCGACGGGACGCGACTGTTGGGCCTTGACCCGCTGGTCGGTCTTGTCCAGAGCGACGATGCCGGGGCGACCTGGCCCGTCGTCTCCACGCCGCCGGCGACCCCGGTCGTTTCCCTGGCAGCCGCGCCTGACGGTCGGACCGTCCTGCTCGGCGCGGGCGACGGCCTGTATCGATCGGACGATGGGGGCGTTACGTGGCGGCTCATCCTCGCTGTCGACCTCCCGCTCGCCCTCGCGGTGTCCGTGGATGGCACTGTTCTGGCCACGGTGACCCGCGCGAC
>JACCYW010000407.1 GCA_013696275.1 Chloroflexota bacterium
CCCGAGCCGAGCAGGACGCCCAGACCGACCAGGCCGCCGCCGACCGAGACGCCGACCCCTGAACCCTCCGATACGCCTTCCCCGGAGCGCTCGTCGTCCCCGTCGGCCCAGGAGGCGGGTCCGATCCTGCCTAGAAGCTAACGATGGTGGCGCCATCGCCACCTTCGCCACGCTCGCCGGGCCGCCACTCGCGCACCAGCGGATGGCTGGCCAACGACCCGCGGACGGCGTCGCGGAGGGCGCCCGTGCCATGGCCATGGATGACCGTGACGCGGCCGGCTCCGGCCGTGGCCGCTCTGTCGACATAGCTGTCGAGCAGTTCCATCGCCTCGTCCACGCGGGCCCCTCGGAGGTCGAGGCTGCTCGGTACCAGGCGCGACGATCGCTCGGCAGGCGCTGATCTGCTCGATCCGCTGCCGCTCGGCGAGGGGGGATCGGCCCCGAACTCACCGCGCCGTCCGCTCTGGGGAGTGGCGCCCGAGATCGATGCAGCGGCGCCAGCGGCGGCGCCGACGGCGGAGGTCGCGGCCACGTCGCCGACCGCCAGCAGGTCAGCCACATCGGCGGTCACGCGGAGCGGACCAGCCGCCAGGGTGGCTCGCCGGCCATCCCGATCGAGTGCCACGATCCGTCCCGTCAGGCCGGCTGGTGTCCGCGCCACCATCCCCGGCCGCCAGTCGGCCGGCTCGACCAGAGCGGCCGGCTCGACATCCATCCCGGCGGGCAGCGCTGTCACCCGCTCTTCCAGCAGGCGCAGGGTCTCGGCCAGGCGCGACTCGGTCAGCGTCTCGCGTGCCAGCATCCGGCGAGTGGCGGCGATCTCTTCATGTACGGCTGCCAGTGCCGTACCGGCCTCGTGGCGGGCTGCGGCGACGGCCTCTTGGCGCTCACTGCGCGCCCTGGTCCGCTCGGCTGCTGCCGCCTCGCGCTCACGCCGAGCACGGGCCTCGGCATCGGCCGCCCGTTCGAGGGCTTGGGTGGCCGTCGTCTCGGCATCCTTGATGGAAGCGAGCGTGGATTCGAACTGCTGTTGCGCACCGGACAGGCGCGCGCGAGCCCCCGCCACCAGTTCCGGCGCGAGGCCCAGCCGCTCTGCGATGGCGAAGGCATGGCTGGTGCCGGGCAGACCGATGGTCAGCCGGTAGGTCGGGCTGAGGGTCTCGAGATCGAACTCGACCGATGCATTGCGCGCTCGCGGTGTGTCATGGGCATAGACCTTGAGCTCGGCATAGTGGCTCGTCGCAGCGACCAGAGCTCCGACGCCGATGAAATGGTCCAGTAGCGCCTGAGCCAGGGCGGAGCCCTCCGTGGGATCCGTACCGGCGCCCAGCTCGTCCAGCAGGACCAGCGACCCGGGACCGGCCGCCTCGACGATGCGGACGATGGAGCGGAGGTGCCCGCTGAAGGTGGACAGCGACTGAGCGATCGATTGCTCGTCGCCGATGTCGGCGAAGACATCTCGGAAGACAGGCAGCGAGCTGCCCGGCGCGGCAGGCACGTGCAGGCCGGCCTGGTGCATCAGCGAGAGCAGGCCAAGCGTCCGGAGTGCGACCGTCTTGCCACCGGTGTTCGGGCCGGTGATGACGATAGCCGTCACGTCTCCGCCAAGACGGATGTCGATGGGCACCACTCGGCCGGTGAGACCAGGATGCCGGGCTGACAGCAGGGTCACTTCCGCGCGCGGCGACGTGTCGGCTCGGATGGCGTCCATCTCACCAGCCAGGCGCGCCCGACAGGCCCACAGATCGAACCGCGCCAGCGCCTCCAGAGTGCCCAGCAACTCAGCCGACTGAGCCCCCACGAGTGCCGATAGCTCGTCGAGGATGCGCTCTTCCTCCGCCTGCGCGCTCAAGGCGGCCTCTCGCCAGCGGTTGCCCGCTTCGACCACAACCATCGGCTCGATGAAGAGTGTCTGACCGCTGCCCGACTGGTCATGGACGATGCCGCGCACCTTGCTGCGCGCGTCGGCTCTGACCGGCACCACATAGCGGCCGTTGCGCAGCGTCACGATGGGCT
>JACCYW010000408.1 GCA_013696275.1 Chloroflexota bacterium
TCGCTCCATGGTCTGCCACCGATCGGTCCAGAACCAGGCTTGGTCCGCACGTATGGGCACGACAGGAACGAGTTCGACTCGCCCGTCATCGTGCTCCACGAGCCGGATCTGCGCCCCCGGCTCGTCCAGCCGCAGCCTGCGCCGTAGATCGGCGGGAAGAGCCACGGTCCCTCGCGATCGCACCGACAAGTGGTGCGTTTTCACGCAAAGCAGCAGTAAGCCGCGGCCAGCAGGGGCCAAGTGTGGCAACCGGATGGCTTTCAGCTGGCGTTCGAGGGATGCGCCACTCGCCCCAGCCACACCATCAAGGCGCGTTCCGTCTGATGCTCCGCGGAGGCTAGGGCAGCGCGCGTGCCTCGCCGCGCGGCCGCAGGATCCAGAGGCCCTGGTCGATGTCGCTGGCGTAGACAAGGTTCGTCTCGGGATCGACCGCGACACCCCACATCCCGAAGCTTCGGTCCGTGCCCGGGAACGCGGGCACGAAGCGGCCCACGTAGCGCGGGCGGGCCGGATCGGCCACATCCAGCGCCACGATCCCGTTGCTGTACCACGACATGTACGCGCGATCGCCGAGCACTTCGGTGTTATGTATCGTCCACTCACCGAAGGGCGGGGTGCCGTCGCCCTGAACGTGGGGCAGACCTGCGAACGCACCGACCTGACCGAAGTCGGTGATCCCGTCACCATCGACGTCCTGTCCGGAGCCTTCCGCGTAGACGCGCAGGTAGCCATAGCTGGGCTCGGTCGGCCGCAGGAGCAGCCGCTCGTCGCGACCGTCGTCGAGTCGGTCGCGGATCCGTTGCGCGACCTCGTCGATGTCGGAGATCATGACCGCTGGCATCTCGCCGGCCCGCTCCTGGACCTTCTCGAACTGCTGCTCCGTCCTGGGACCGTATTCGTAGGCGTCGTCAGGGCTGATGAGGTTGAAGACCACGGCTCCCGCTCCCGCCCGAGCCGCGCGGAGCGCTTGTCCGGTGATCCCGCACGGGACCTCCCACCCGTCGATGATGCCAACATAGAACGGGTCTACCGTATCGACGAGCACGAACTTGCCGGCCGAGCCGTCGAAGTCGGAGCGCTGGCAGCCATCGTTCGCATCCACCACCCGCCGAATCAGCTCGCCGCGGTCGGCCAGCGTCGTAGGCAGCCAGCGGAGGTCGACGATCGGATGGCCAGCGGTCTCGTCCTCCGGTTCCTGGATGTCGCCGAGCTCGTAGAGGAGTGCCGTCTCGGCCGGATCCGAGTCCTCCTGGTTAGCCAGGAGATATCTCCTGCCGCCGATATCGTACGGCGTCAATGAGTGCGTGTCTCCCGACTCGGTCTCTGGGAACAGCGTGTGAGCGAGCAGCTGCGGGTCGTCGGGATCGCTGATGTCGAACTTGAGGACTCCGGCATCCCAATACGAGACGTAGGCGCGCATACCTCCGTTCGCGGCCCGTGCCGAGTGCGCGAAGAACGACGGGAAGTTGCCTATCCCCTGGAAGGGGCTGGAGATGGGATCATTGCCGCCGGGGATGCGCATGTCGCTGTCACGGACGATGCCCCAATCGGCGATCTCCTGCGGCTCCTCCGGATCCGTGATGTCAGCGATCCGGAAGTCACCACCTGTGCCAGCACCGAACCAGACATCATCGAACTCGGAGAACGGCACCGCCATCAGGGCGAGCGCACGACCGTCGGGGCGGACGACCATGTCCAGCTCGTGCACGCCACCGGCGGGTACGGGCAGGAAGCTCAGCTCCTGCGGGTCGGTCGGATCCGTCACGTCGAAGAGGGCCAGGCCGGCGCGACCACCCTCGCCGCAGATCTGGACGCCTACACCGAGGATGTCGCGGGTCCCGATCCGGCGCACGACCACGTCCTCGTTCGAGACGCCTTCGTGCCGCCCGGCGCCCGCCACGCGGACCGGATCGGATGGATCGCTGACGTCGATGATGTCGATGCCCCGCCCGGTGCATGGGCGCCCGGCGTTGCCGACGTAGGCGAACTTGCCGCTCAGCGGCCCATGGTCATACAAGAAGACGTCGCCGCTCCAGCTGCGGCCGCCGACGTCGAGATGGCCGACCACGCTGAAGTCATCGAGGACGGGGCGGTTGGGCGCCAGGGTGGCGGTCCGTGACATCGGTCCCGCGAGGAGATCGTGACTGACGTGGGCTCGGACCGCGGGCGCGTGCGCTCCCCATCGACCCTCCGGATCGTGCGCCGACGTAATGGCGGCTGTGGATAGCACCGACGCTGAAGCGAGCGCGAGGGCAACGACATATCTGCGGCGCGTCCGAGCCATGGGCGTGTCCCTCCTCAGGGGCGATGGCGCGGGTCGGTTTCGCCACTCGCTCGTCGCGGACCCGGCGACCAGTCTGATGGTCCGCGCCTCAGTGCTTTCCGGCGTCGGCGCCGAGTTTGGGCCCCGGAAGGGCCCGCGGTCAACTTCTTGGGCAGCCAGTGCTGCCGATGCGCTGCCTCATGGGCGAACGCGCTTCGGGCGGGCAGGGTGGCCGGCGACGCGAGTGCCCCTGCACAAGGCCCACGAAGCCCTTCGGCTCGGCGGTCCCTCGGTCGTGCAAGCTGGAGACCATCGTGGCGGAAGACCAGGGCTAGTCTCGCCTTGGGGCTGGTTGGCGGCCATGTTTCCTCGGATCCCCGGCATCTGGGAGCAATGTGGAGTAACTCGCCGCATCGAGGGCGATTCAAGCTCACCGACCCGGCCTCTTCACGCTTAGCTCGCCCAGTCCCTGGCCGCGGGACCCGCCGAATCGCTGACAAGGTCCGCACGACACCCATGGGGTGGGGATCCGAGGCAAGCTGCGGCCACATGGCGGTGCTGCCGACCGAACACTACATGTGGTGGTCACAACTTCACGAGCCGGGGGACAAGCAGCTCCCCACTAACACGCCCAAGAGTGGCCATTTCACGATGGAAAAGTGGCGCGCCCGGCGGGACTCGAACCCACGGCCTTCAGGTCCGCAACCTGACGCTCTATCCACTGAGCTACGGGCGCTCCGGTGCC
>JACCYW010000434.1 GCA_013696275.1 Chloroflexota bacterium
GCATAGAGGGCCACGATGGATCCGGTGTCCCGCTCTTGCCAGGCGCGCTGCCAGGTTTCTGCCCAGCGCTGCGCCGCTTCCTTCGTATCCATCTTCACCTTCTGTGTGCGGCTCGCTGTACCAAGGGCACGCCGGTAGTGCCGTATCCCTGGCGGCTCATCGACCGTGCGAATGGGGGCGCGATCCTGGACCGTGGGAGTGCCCGTGATGACGGCCCGTCAGCGTATCCTCCTTTGGCCGAGCGGCGGTCCGCAGTGACGATGCGAACTGAGCGAGCATCGGGATGGCCGTCAGTCTGACCGCGGGGCGCTCGCATATCGGGCAAAGGACGGGCCGGTCCAGGTCCCGGATGGCCCGAAATACCTTGAAGGCCGCGTCGCACATGGGACAACGGAAGTCGTAGCGAGGCATGCGGACTACTCTAAGCGTTGATCGCAACATGTCGCGATAAGTGAGGTAACGGTCCGATGTCATTGGGCGCCATCATCCTGCTGGATCCGACGCTTCCCGATGAGGTCGTGGATGGCTGGAAGCAGGCGGCTCGCGACCTCAGCCGGGACCGTCTCGTGTCGGTCCGATTGATGACCGGGGACGAGGCCGCCCTCACTACCCTGGCGTCGCGTCTGGCTTCCGAGTCGAAGCTGTGGACCGACCAGTCGCTGGTCGAAGGCGCGCCGCCATCGCCGCCGATGACCGCGGCGCCGTTCGTCTACAAAGACGACGGCCGCCCGGATTGGGCGACGATGTGGACGACCTTCTGCGAACTGGCCCTCCATGGCGGCCCGCCCCATCGTGGACCCGATGATCCGGTGCTCGTCAGGGTCCCCCTCGCGCATGGTGAGCAGGGATCCGAAGCCGTCGGGGAGATCCGTCGAGGCATCTTCGAGACGACAGGACTCTACTCAGAGGCCGCCGAAGCGGGCTGGCTAGCGATCACGTGCCAGAGCCCGCGGATGGCCGCTTGGATGTGCGCCAGCATCATCCTGGAGAATGTCGACGCGCGATGCGAAGGGGAGCGGCTTCTCGTGCCCGCTGACCCGTCCTTCCAGTTGACCGACCAGGTCAAGAGCGTCATCACGGTGGTCTCCAAGACACATCACTATTGGGCCGCCCACATGGCCGCCGTGCAGGATCCCGAACCGTCGGAGGCATCCGGCGCCGCATCCTGGGAGATCGCCAAGGCAGGTCGGTCGTACCGGACCCTGCTCGCGGAATGGGGTCGGGCTCGCATGACGCACGACATCGCCAGCGCCAGCAGGCTACACCAGCAGGCTCATGAGATCACCAAGGAACTGGCCTCGACCGCCTCCGGTCGGACGGAGCTGGAGGCCTGTCTGACTGATCCCGACGTGTGGGTGCGCGTTGCGGCCGCCGCAGACGTCATGCGCTGGGCTCCCGCCATCGCGCGGCCGGTGCTCGACGCTATCCGGCAGACCGGTGGTGAGGGGTCGATGGACGCAGCATTCGCACTGATGCAGTACGACGCCGGCCGTCTGATCACAGAGCGCTAGTGATAGGGTCGCCCGCCGCTGGCCGCTGACTGGGGTGTCCCCCAGCCCGAGCGGATCACGGCGGCGAGAGCTCGTTCTGGGCGGGCGGTTCCGTCTGGGTCGGCCGTCGATCGTGGGTCGCCTCGATACCGGCCGACGTGGGGAAGCGGACGCCGACCGCCCTCTGAGCGGCGCGCAGCGTCCTCACCAAGTACCAGAAGAGCAACGTCAGGGCCACCACGCCGACGATCGCTGCCCCGATCGCCGCCGCGACCAGGTCACCACCCAACTGCCAGATAGCCAGACCGCTGATGACCGCCGCGATGATCGAGTCGATGGTCGCGACCAGGCCGGCGTTCGAGATGACGAGGTCCCACGGACGCACTCGCTGGCGGGTCGAGCCAAGGCTGACCAGCAGACCGGTCGTGTCGTCGTAGGGCGACAGCGTCAGGTGGGCCATGAGTTCGGGCGCGATCTCCAGGTAGTAGTGGCGGAGCCGATTGATGGCGACCACGCAGCGGATGTTCTCCATGGCCAGTTGGAGCAGGCGTTCGAAGATGGCGAGGCCGACGAACAGCAGTATCGGCAGCAGGACCGAGGCGAAGACGACGAACGCCTCACCGAGCTCGGAGACCTGGGCCACGAATGCGAGGGCGACGACGACCGCCGATAACGTCGCGAGGAAGAAGCCGGTCCGACCGTTGGCGTCGCTGATGGCCGCCGCGCGGGCACCCTGGAGCGTGGTGTGCTCGGTGGTGACGATCAACAGGAGGTCCTGTCGGCTCGCCGGCGGGATGTCCAGGGTCATCGATGCAGGGTGCTCACTCGTGGCGATGGCATCAGGCGTTGACGCTGCCGTGGCTTACTGCCAGCGGAAGAAGCGGGCGGAGATCAGAAAGCTGCCCACCAGCCAACCGCCGAGGACCAGCGCATCCACCGCCAACGGCGCGAATGGTGCCCCACCGACCATCACCTGGCGCAGCGCATCGCCCAGATAGGTAAGCGGCAGGAGCGTCGCCACCGGCCGAAGGAAGTCGGGCATGAACTCGATGGGAAAGAAGATGCCCGACAGGAACATGAGCGGGAACTGGACGATGCTCGTCAGCGCATTGGCTGACTCTTCCGTC
>JACCYW010000355.1 GCA_013696275.1 Chloroflexota bacterium
TACACCAATACCTGTTTCGTGGACGCCTACCGCGGCGCTGGGCGTCCCGAGGCGACCTATGTCCTGGAGCGGGGCATGGATCTGCTGGCCGACGAGCTGGGTATCGACCCGGTCGACGTCCGCCGCCGCAACTTCATCCCCAACGATGCCTTCCCTTACCACAATCCGAGTGGCCTTCTGCGCTCCTGGAACGGAGCCGAGATCGAGGTCGACTCGGGCGACTACGAGGCCGCTCTGGACAAGGCCCTGGCGATGGTCGACTACGACCAGCTCGCGGCGCGCAAGCAGGAAGCGGGGAGCCGCGGGAAGCTCCTTGGCCTGGGCCTGTCGACCTATATCGAGGTCTGCGGCGTGGCGCCTTCCAAGTGGATCGGCCTGGTCGGGGAGGGCTGGGGCGCCGGGATGTGGGAATCGGCCAACATCAAGATCCACCTGACAGGCAAGGCTGTCTTGTCCATCGGTACCTCCTCGCACGGTCAGGGCCACGAGACGACGATGGCCCAGGTGGTAGCCCAGGAGCTGGGCCTGCCTGTGGAGGACGTGCTGGTCAAGCACTCCGACACGCTCGGAACGCCGTTCGGCTATGGCACATACGGCAGCAGATCGGCAGCGGTCGGCAGTATCGCCGCGTGGTACGCCGCCGCCAAGATCAAGGAGAAGGCCAAGCGCCTCGCCGCTCATATGCTGGAAGCCGCGGCCGAAGACATCGACTACGAGGACGGCAAGCTCTTCGTCCGTGGCTCACCGGACCGCTCCAAGACCATCCAGGAAGTGGCCCTGCAGGCGCACGTCGGCTACGACCTGCCTGAGGGGATGGAGCCGTACCTGGATGAGACGTCCTACCACGACACACCCAACTGCACCTGGCCATTCGGCACTCATATCGCGGTCGTGGAGGTCGACCGGGAGAGCGGCCACGTGCAGCTCGTGCGCTACATCGCGGTCGACGATGTGGGCAAGAAGATCAACCCGCTCATCGTCGATGGCCAGATCCATGGCGGTATCGTCCAGGGTGTCGGACAGGCGCTCTGGGAAGGGGCCATCTACGACGATGGCGGCCAGTTGCTTTCCGGTTCCATGCTCGACTACGCCATCCCGCGCGCCTCGTGGCTGCCTCACTTCGAGCTGGACGAGACGGTCACGCCCTCGCCCGTCAATCCGTTGGGCGTCAAGGGTGTCGGCGAGGCCGGCACGATCGCCAGCACACCGGCCGTCGTCAACGCTGTCATCGACGCGCTCGCCCCGTTCGGCATCCGCCACCTTGACATGCCGCTGCGCCCGAGCACGGTCTGGGCAGCGATGCAGTCGAGCCGGGAGGATGGACGATGATCCCGGCTGCCTTCGAGTACATCCGACCGGCCAGCCTTGACGAGGCCTTCGACCTGCTCGCCGAGGACGGCTCGCGTGCCCTGGCCGGCGGCCACTCGCTGCTGCCGCTCTTGAAGCTGCGGCTGACCAGCGTCGACCGGCTGGTCGACATCGGCCGCCTGCGCGAACTGGGCGGTATCAGCGCCGGTGCCGGCGGCGCACTCCGGATCGGCGCCATGACGACCTACCGGGACATCCTGGACTCGGAGGAGATACGTGCGCGCGCCCCGCTCATCGCCGAGGTCAGCGGCTCGATCGGCGACGTCCAGGTGCGCAACCGTGGGACGATCGGTGGCAGTGTCGCTCACGCGGACCCGGCATCTGACATGCCGGCCGTACTGCTCGCCCTGGGCGCCTCATTCGTGCTCCGCTCCAGAGATGGCGAGCGAACGGTGGCCGCTGACGACTTCTTCACGGGGGCCTTCGCGACCGACCTGCGAGCGACCGAATTGCTGATGGCCATAGAGGTGCCGGCGCCAGGGACCGGCTCAGGCGCCGCCTGGCAGAGTCTCATGCAGCCTGCCTCTGGTTATTCCATGGTCGGCGTGGCAGCAGCCGTCTCGGTGGCCGGTGGTGCCGTCTCGGCGGCACGCATCGCCCTGACCGGCGTCGGCGAAGTGGCGTACCGCGCGACCGGCGCGGAGGAGGCCCTGGCCGGCAGTGACGGAGGGACCCAAGCCGTCGCCGCGGCCGCTGACCACGCTACGGATGGTGTCCAGGTCAACGCGGACATCCACGCCGACCGGAGCTACCGGTCCGCGATGGCCATCGTCCTGACCCGTCGGGCGATCGAAGCGGCCTTGGGCCGCGCTACAGGAGGCTCGTCGTCGTGATCCCAGCCGTCTTCGACTATGTCCGACCAGCCGACCTGGACGAGGCGCTGGCCATCCTCGCCGAACGGACGGACGCCAAGGTCCTGGCCGGCGGCTTCAGTCTCCTGCCGCTCATGAAACTCCGGCTCGCGCAGCCGGAAGTGGTCATCGATCTGCGCGACGTGGGCGGCCTGGACGGGATCACCGAGTCCGCCGACGAGCTGCGTATCGGCGGCCGCGCCACGCATCGCCGGATCCACGAGGATGCGCTGATCCGCGCCAGCTATCCGCTGCTGCGGGATGCGGCCGGCGACATCGGCGACCCGCAGATCCGCAACTGGGGCACGCTCGGTGGATCGGTCGCGCATGCCGATCCGTCGGCCGACTGGCCAGCTGTCCTGATCGCGACCCACGCCACCATCGTCATGCGCGATGCCCACCGCGAGCGCACCGTCGAGGCCCGCTCGTTCTTCATCGACTCGTTCGAAACGGCCATCGAACCGGCCGAGATACTGACCGAGGTGCGGATACCCAAGCCGGGGCCGCGCGCGGGTGGCGCCTACGCCAAGATCGAGCGGCGCGCGGGCGACTTCTCGACCGTCGGCGTCGCTGTCCAGCTCAGCCTGACCGATGACGCGCGCATCTCTCACATCGGCATCGGCATCACGGCCGTGGCGCCGGCCGCGTTCGC
>JACCYW010000473.1 GCA_013696275.1 Chloroflexota bacterium
CGGCGAAGATGACCTGGCCGGCGGCCTTCGCTTCGCGCACGGCGGCGAGCGCCGCAGCGGAGGAGAGATGCACGACATAGAGAGGCGCGCCAGCCTCGGCGGACAGAGCCAGCGCCCGCCGAGTCCCCGCGGCCTCCACGCTCGGCGGTCGCGAGTCGGCATGGAAGCGCGGCGCCGTCCGCCCGGCGGCGAGCTCGCCCGAGATGCCAGCGGACAGGCCGGCCCTATCCTCACAATGGACTTGGAGCAGGCCGCCTGCCTTGGCGACCCGACGCAGCAGCCGACCAAGGGCCGTCTCGTCGACGCCGAAGTCGTAGACCATGAACGCCTTGAAAGTCGCCACGCCGGTCTCCAGCGCCGCGGCCAGGTCTGCCGCCGCGTCTTCCTGCTGGGCGGTGATGACGGCGCTGAGCCCATAGTCCACGGCCGAATCGCCGGCCGTGCGGGCCAGCCACTCGCCTACCCCACCGCGCAGGGACCGCTGCGCGTCTTCACTCAGGCCGGTGCCCGGGTTGTTGAAGGCCAGGAAGGTGGTCGTCCCGCCGAAGGCGGCGGCGACCGAGTCCTGGAAGAACCGGTCGGGCTCAGCGTCGCTGGCGATACGGGTGTGGGTATGGCCATCGATGACGCCGGGCAAGACGAGCATCCCGGACGCGTCGATCACCCGCTGGGCCGCCTCGGCCGGCAGTCCCGCCTCCACGGCCACGATCGTCTCGCCGCTGACTGCCACATCAGCCTGGCGCGACCCAGCCGCCGTGACGACGGTCCCGCCGCGGACCAGGACATCGAGCCGCGTCAGTCGATCCATCGGTCGCCCGAGACGCGCTCAGCGCTCCGCGATGGCGATGTCCTGTGCACCGTCCCACAGCACCCGGCGACCCATCTCAGGCAACTGCTCGTTGCCGGCCACGATGGTCGCGAAGTGGTTGCCGGCCAGCGGCCCCACCTTGGACGAGAAGTCCACGCCGCCGTAGGCGACCAGGATCTCGCACTCGGATATGCCGCCCGGGTAGACGATGATGTGACCCGGTGCAGGGTGGGCGGTGTGGTTCTCGAAACCGGTACCCAGATCGATATCACCGAACGGGATCCAACAGCCTTCACCGCTCCACCGGCAATGGATCAGCTGCGAGCGAAGCGGCAGCATCGCCTTGATGCGGGCGACCGTGCGGGGCGCGTCGGCCTCCCACCGAGCGGTAAAGTGCAGATCGCCGATGGTCATCTCCAGCTCGCCCATGACCGCGAGGATAACGGACCAAGGTCGGCCCAGGAGAGCTCATGAGCGAACGTCACCCGACCATCTCGACGCACGTCCTTGATACCGGCTCCGGACTGCCGGCCACCGGCGTGACCGCAAGGCTTGCCCGATTGGTCGACGATGGGGCGGAAGTGGAAGCCGGGGCTGGTATGACCGACCTGGACGGCAGGATACGTGACCTATCGGGCACAGGTCTGGCGGTGGGTGACTATCGTCTGCACTTCGATCTGACCGGCCAGGGTGGCGGATTCTTCCGCGCCATCTCGCTCGACCTGCGCATCGATGATGCCGAGCGTGACTACCACGTGCCGTTGCTCCTGGCGCCGTTCGGCCTGACCACCTATCGCGGCTCGTGATGGCCGACCGCGGCTCGACCGCCCTGGCGCCGATGCTAGAGCTCGATCTGCTCGGTGCGAACGGGTTCGTGCAGGCACTCGGCCAATTGTTCGAGGACGCACCGAGTTTCCTTGCCCGCATCGCCGTCGACCGTCCCTATGGGACATATCGATCGATGCTGGCGCGGGCACGCGTCATCGCCAGGACGATGCCTGAGGACGAGCAGGTCGAGTTGCTCACGGCCCATCCGCGGATCGGTGCCGAGCCGACCTCCATCTCAGCGCTTTCAGTCGGCGAGCAGGGCTATGACCGGGAAGCCAGCCCTGACCCCCACCTCAGCCAGCGTCTGGAGGCCCTCAACCGTACATACGAGGAACGCTTCGGGTTCCGCTTCGTGGTGTTCGTGGCGGGTCGCTCACGATCGGCTATCTCTGAACTGATGGCAGAGCACCTGACCAGAACGCGCGAAGAGGAGAAGGCTCGGGCACTCGATGACGTGGTATCCATCGCTGCTGACCGGCTACGCAAGCTGGGAGCACCCGAGGAGGACGCTTGACACACGAGATCCACTACGGGAAGGCTGACGTTTCGACCTACCGGACCTATGCCACGCCTCTGCGCGGGCTCAGGCCGGTCGCCGGATCGGCCTTCACCGGGCGCGAGAACGTGATCATGGCCGCCGATCTCGAGGTGCGCGTCCTGGGCGGATCGTTCTGGCCGGCGTACACGAAGGGTGATAACAGTCTCGTCGTGGCCACCGACACGATGAAGAACTTCATCCACCGTGAGTCGCTGGCGTTCGACGGCAGCACCCTGGAGGGCTGGCTCTTCTTCGTCGGCCGACGCTTCCTGGAGACATACCCGCACATGGAGCGGCTCGAGATGTCGGGTCGGGAGTCACCTTTCCATCCCGCACAGGTGCCCACGGCGAACGGTGAAGGCACGGAGGACAGCACGGTCCTGTTCCATCGTGGCCATGGCGCGCGGGCGACGGTATGGCTTGCCCTCGACCGGTCCGCCAAAGGTGACGTCACAGTCACCCATCATAAGTGCGCCCGAGAAGGGCTCCAGATGATGAAGGTCTCGGGCAGCGCGTTCGCCGACTTCCAGCGCGATGAGTACACCACGCTTCCGGAGCGCAAGGATCGACCGCTCTACATCCACTGTGACATCGGCTGGAAGTATCAGGATCCGATGGTCGCCATACGCCCGGACACGGCAGCCTACGTGGCTCCGGAGCAGGTCGGTGACGTCGCTAGCACGGTCTTCCATCAGTTCGTGAGTCTCTCCATCCAGCACCTGCTGCACGAGATGGCCACGCGCATGCTGAGCTGCTGGCCGCAGCTGGCCGAGGTCTCCTTCGACGCCGAGAACCGACTCTGGGACCTGGCCCATACCTCGGAACGTGACGAGCGCGTCAAGGTCTACACCGATCCGCGCCCGCCCTTTGGCCGCCTTGGCCTCGTGCTACGCCGCTAGTCGGCGGCGCCAGCTTCAAGCGCTTGCAGGTCGGCCAGCGTGTCGATGTCGGGATTGGATCCAGGAACGGGGATCTCCATGACCGATCCGCTGTGCAGGGCGATCAAAGGACCGAAGC
>JACCYW010000001.1 GCA_013696275.1 Chloroflexota bacterium
GCGCGCATCCGTCCGCTGCTCGAGGAAGTGGAGGTCGAGCGCACGCATCGTGAATTCAGCTCGCTGACCGGCACCTACCGCGGGCTGCGTGTCTCGGTCGTCTCGACCGGCATCGGCACTGACAACGTGGAGATCGCGGTGGCGGAGATCCTGGCCTTGACCGAGCGGCCGACGATCGTCCGCATCGGCTCGTGCGGAGTCCTGCGTGATGACATCGCACTCGGCGATCTGGTCATCACCACCGGCGCCGTCCGCCTGGAGGCGACCACCAGCTTCTTCGTCCATGACGGCTATCCGGCGGTCGCCGACTATGGCGTGGTGAGCGCCCTGGCTGAGGCGGCAGATCGACTCGGACATCGAGCTCATGTGGGCTTGACGGCGACCGCACCCGGCTTCTACGGCGCTCAGGGGCGTCCCATCCCGCAGCTACCCATCCGCTATCCCGATCTGGCTGCCGACATGGCCGCCCAGCGAGTGCTCAACTTCGAGATGGAGGCATCGGCGCTCCTGGTCCTGGCTACCCTGGCCGGCTGCCGCGCCGGAGTCGTGTGCGCCGCCTTCGCCCAGCGTGCCAGCGGCGACTTCGTACAGGGGCAACAAAAGGAGCGCGCCGAGATGGCCTGCATCGAGACCGGCCTCCTGGCCCTCGTCATCCAATCGCGGATGGAGGCGCGGATGACCGATCAGGGCGTGATGCATTGGCGGCCCTCCCTCTGGTCGCCAGAGATGGCACCCTAGGGCGTGCTCCAAGCGTGGACCACGGTAGACTCCGCGGCCACGCCACCGCGTCATGGATACGTGGTGTCATGGAAGGAGGAGGAACGGATGGCGGAGGCCTACTGCGTTCGGGACAAGACGAAGGTCGAGATCCAGGACCCGCAACAGATCACCATGAAGAACGGCAAGCCGGCCACCAAGGGCACCTGCCCCAAGTGCGGCGGCAGCGTCTTCCGCATCGGCGGCTGAACCGGACTCGAACGATGTCTCCCGGCCGCTGAGCCACCGGGAGGCAGGAACCACTCCGGCCCGAACGCACCGACCGTAGGGCGAGCCCCGATCCGCTGATCGGGGCTCGTTGGCGTGCTTTGGTACGATCGCTCCTGATGATCAGCGAGGTGCCCGCTCCGTGTTACGCGGCGCCAGGACGCACCCGCCCAACGCCGGCCCATCCTGCCAGCCCCGCGCGGCATCGACCTCGCCACGCTCGGAACGTTCGGGCGAGCGACATCAAGGAGCCTTCCCCATGACCACCAGAGTCGGCATCAACGGCTTCGGGCGCATCGGTCGCCAGTCCCTCAAGGCGCTCATCGAACGAGCTCCTGATGTCGAGGTGGTGGCCGTCAACGACCTTGTCGATACGGCTACCAACGCTCTCCTCTTCAAGCATGACTCGACCTACGGCGCGTACCAGGGGAGTGTCGACCACACCGCTGATTCGATCATCGTGGATGGCCGCACCATTCGCGTCCTGCAAGAGCGGGAACCAGCCGCACTGCCCTGGGCTGATCTGGGCGTCGAGGTCGTGCTGGAGTCGACCGGCCTGTTCACCGACGCCGACAAGGCGCGCGGGCACCTGTCCGCGGGTGCCCGCAAGGTCGTCATCAGCGCCCCAGCCACGGGTGAGGATGTGACCATCGTGCTGGGCGTCAATGAGCATCGATACGACCCGGACGCGCACGACATCATCAGCAACGCGAGTTGCACCACCAACTGCCTGGCGACGGCGGCCAAGGTGGTCCATGACGGATGGACCATCAAGCGCGGCCTGATGAATACGATCCACTCGTATACCAACGACCAGCGCATCCTGGATGTCGCCCACAAGGATCCGCGCCGGGCTCGCTCGGCCGGCCAGAACATCATCCCGACCACGACCGGCGCAGCGCGGGCGCTGGCCCTCGTCATGCCTGACCTGGCGGGCCGGTTCGACGGCTTCAGCCTGCGCGTGCCCACGCCGACGGTGAGCATCGTCGACTTCACGGCGCAACTGGAGCGCCCCGCCAGCAGGGACGAGCTCAACGAGGCATTCAGGACGGCCGCCGCCGGCCCGATGAAGGGCATCCTGGGCGTCTCCGACGAGCCGCTTGTGTCGATGGACTTCAAAGGCGACAGCCGCTCGTCGATCATCGACGCCGACTCGACCATGTCGCTCGGCGGCGACTTCGTCAAAGTCATCGCCTGGTACGACAACGAATGGGGCTACAGCTGTCGCGTGGCTGACCTCATCGCGCTCGTCGCACGGCGGCTTGGGGCACCCAAGACGACCGCCTCGGCCGGCGCGACGGCATGACGATGGCCAAGGCGTCCGTGCGCGACGCTGACATCGCGGGCAAGCGGGTCCTGCTGCGCGTCGACTACAACGTTCCCATCGAGGACGGCAAGGTCAAGGATGACTCGCGCATCCGAGCGTCGATACCGACCATCCGATACCTGCTGGAGCACAACGCAAGCATCGTCCTGATGAGCCATCTGGGGCGGCCCAACGGCAAGGTCGTGGAATCGGCCCGACTGCGGCCCGTGGCCGAGCGACTCAGCCGCCTGATGGGTCGGAGCGTGCCGGTCACCGGAGACGCGCTGGGGATAGGCACCAACGACGCCATCGGCCGCCTCAAGCCAGGCCAGATGCTGCTCCTGGAGAACCTGCGCTTCCATGCCGCGGAGGAGGCCAACGACCCCTCGTTCGCGCAGGCCCTGGCCGCCTATGGCGAGGTCTATGTCGATGACGCATTCGGAGCCGCCCATCGTGCCCATGCCTCTACCGTCGGCGTAGCGGCGCTACTGCCGGCATATGCCGGTCTGCTCATGGAGCGCGAGATCCGCAGCCTCTCGAAGTTGCTGGAGTCGCCAGCTCACCCATTCGCGGCCGTCATCGGGGGCGCCAAGGTGTCGGGCAAGATCGCCGTCATCGAGAACCTGATGTCGACGGTCGACACCTTCTGTATCGGTGGCGGGATGGCCAATACCTTCCTGGTCGCAAGCGGCTACACGGTGGGCAAGAGCCTGCTGGAGAAGGATCGGGTGGACGATGCGCGGCGCATCCTGCAGTCGGCCAAGGAGCACGGCACCGACCTGCTGTTGCCGACCGATGTCGTGGTCGCCAAGGAGGTCACTCGCGGCGCCGAGCACAAGACCGTGAACGTCAACAAGATCCCCAACAGCTGGTCGGTAGTCGATCTCGGGCCGCAGACCCGTGTCGCCTACGAGGCGGCGCTCGAATCGGCCCGGACCGTCTTCTGGAACGGCCCGCTGGGCGTCTTCGAAGTGCCCACTTTCGGCGATGGCACCCGGGCCATGGCCAGGCATCTGGCCCGCCGCGCAGGGGCGGGCGCGACGGTCGTGGTGGGCGGTGGCGACTCGGTCGCGGCGGTGGAGGAGCTCGGACTCACCCAGGCATTCAGCCACATCTCCACCGGCGGCGGCGCCAGCCTGGAGTTCCTGGAAGGCCAGGAGCTGCCCGGCATCGCCGTGCTGCAGGACCGCCCAGCGCCGGTCCGGACGCGCAAGCAGCCGTCCCGTGCCGCAGGCAAGCGCGCGGCGGCTGCTCCGTGACCATCATCGAGATGATCGATGCACATGAGATCCTCGACTCGCGGGGCAACCCCACCGTAGAGGTCCTGGTGGTCCTCGACGGCGGCGCGGCGGGTCGCGCGGCGGTGCCGTCAGGTGCCTCGACGGGCGCTCATGAGGCGGTCGAGCTGCGCGATGAAGAGCCCGACCGGTATGGCGGCAAGGGTGTTCGCCGGGCCGTCGCCAATGTGCTCGAGACCATCGGTCCCGCTCTGGTCGACCAGGATGCGGCCGACCAGGCGGCCATCGATGAGCTGTTGATCGATCTGGACGGTACGCCCGATAGATCCCGGCTGGGGGCAAATGCCATCCTGGGTGTCTCGCTCGCCTGCGCACACGCAGCGGCGGAGGCGCACGGCATGCCCCTCTATCGTTATCTGGGCGGCGCCTATGCCCGCACGCTACCGGTTCCCATGTTCAACATCCTGAACGGCGGGAAGCACGCTCCTGACTCGACCGACTTCCAGGAGTTCATGGTCATGCCGGTGGGCGCCCCGACCTTCAGCGAGGCCCTGCGCGCCGGAGCTGAGATCTTCGCCGCTCTGCGATCGGAGCTCCACGAAGGCGGCTTCGCGACCGGCCAGGGCGACGAGGGCGGGTTCGCTCCTTCACTGGCATCGAACCAGGCGGCCATCGAGACCGTCCTGCGGGCCGTGGAACGGGCCGGCTATCGGCCCGGCGATGACGTGGTCATGGCGCTCGATCCGGCCGTCACGGAGCTTCTCGACCTCGACAAGGCGCCCACCAGCGATGGCCAACTGACCTACCGCCTGGCCAAGGAAGGTCGCACCCTGCTCACCTCCGAGCTGGTCGACTTCTGGGTCGACTGGATCGCCCGCTACCCGATCCTGTCCCTGGAGGACGGCCTGGCCGAGGACGACTGGTTGGGCTGGAAGCTGCTCACCGAGCAAGTCGGGGATCGCTGTCAGCTGGTCGGCGACGATCTGTTCGTGACCAGCTCGGAGCGGCTGGGGCGAGGCATCGATGAGCATGCCGCCAATGCCGTCCTGGTAAA
Organism: Chloroflexota bacterium; assembly: GCA_013696275.1. Taxonomy (GTDB): domain Bacteria; phylum Chloroflexota; class Limnocylindria; order Limnocylindrales; family CSP1-4; genus Palsa-1032. The sequence goes on from JACCYW010000001.1 coordinate 4,583, forward strand.
GCCCAATCAGGTCGGGACGCTGACCGAGACGCTCGATACGGTCGCACGCGCGGAACGGGCCGGCTTCGGCAGGGTCATCAGTCACCGCAGTGGAGAGACGGAGGACACGACCATCGCCGACCTGGCGGTCGCGACCGGCTGCGGCCAGATCAAGACCGGCGCGCCATCGCGCTCTGAGCGGGTCGCCAAATACAACCGGCTGCTACGCATCGAGGCCGAGTTGGACCGCTTCGCGCGCTACCCGGGCCGCTCGGCCCTGGTGGTCTCAAGGTGACGGCAGCGCTGAGCGAGCATGCTCCCAGCGTCATGCGACCGGCCGGCGTCGAGCGCCGGCTGATAGACCGCGGCGCCATCTTCGCCGGCTATGTCGGGTTGGGGATGGCGCTCGTCATCGCCATCGCTTTCGAGCTCATCATCCCGGTCCAGCCCTTCGTATTCCTGGCCGCGCCCATCGCGGGTGCCTTGATCGGGGCATATGCCAACGTGCGCTCAGAGCGATGGCGACCCCGCCTGCGCGTGCTGGCCAATGCCGCTTACGCTGGCCTGGTGACCAGCGCTGGGCTGGTGGTGCTCTACGTCACCCTTCGTCTGGTCTTCGTCTATGCCGACTCCGGAGCGCTCCCCGATCGGTCCTCGCTTGACTGCTCGCCCGGGCCTGCCTGTGTCTACCAGCGCTACCTGGCGGCGCGCGGCGCGGACGAGCTGGCGGCAGCGGGCATCACCGACGCGGCCTCGTTCGAAGCTGCCGTCCTGCGTGAGCAGGCATTCGGGGCACTGGTCCTCGTCGTCCTGACCTCCGGTAGCGCCATCCTGGCCGGTGCGGCTCGGGCGCTACGCCCGGTACCGAATAGTTAGTCGGCCAAGCCGGTCGACCGCATCGGAGGCGGGTCTGCGCTCGTGAGGCGGGGCTCGACTGGCGCCTAGGAGGGACTCTTCGAGCTCTTCGCCCTGGGCCCCGCTGACCTCACCGTCGACGCTTTCGACTCGGCCGACTTGGTGGAGCTGCGGCTGCTGGCCGGTTTGGTCGCCGTGCTGCTGGTCGAATCGGTGCCAGCGGCGGTGCTGCGCGCCGTTGCGCGGCGGGCCTTGGTCGGTGGCGCTGCCGGTCGCTCGCTCGCTGCGGTGTCCTGATCAGTGGGCGAGCCGGCCTGACGTGTCGAGCGGCTGAGCGCAGCGCGCGCCTTGCCGGCTGCCGTCTGCTCGCCCTTGGCGTTGGTCGCCCGGCCCGCGGCGATCCTTGACTTGGCTGCCTGGGTCACCGCCGCCCGTCCTGTCTTACGTTGCGACTTGCCGGCAGTCGCCGCCGCTTCACCACCGAGCGCGGCATTGATCTTCAGCATCAGCCTGCTCTTTCGCCTGGCGGCGGCGTTGGGATGGATGGCGCCTACCTTGGCCGCTCTGTCCAGGGCCGAGACCGCGAGCAGGAGCGACTCCCTGGTCTGGGCCTCGTCGCCGGTGGCGGCGGCCGCCGCGGCGCGCGCGACGTACGTCTTGGCCGCCGAGCGGCGCGGCTGAAGGATGGCGTGCCGGCGCTCCGCCTGGCGGACGCGTTTGATGGCCTGTGGCGTGCGAGCGCCTTGCCAGGTTCGTGATGAATGAGCCAAGTGTCGCCTCGAACGAGATGGGATCACATGAGCGCCGCATGGCGCGGCTCGGATGGTATCAGAGGGTGGCCGAACCTTCGTCGGTATACTCCGGCCGCCCCATGGCCAGCATCCCTCAGACGCGCTTGCGCGACTTCTCCATCATCGCCCATGTCGATCATGGGAAGTCGACCTTGGCCGATCGCTTCCTCGAGCTGACGCACGCCATCGATGCCCGCCAGATGACCAGCCAAGTCCTCGATTCGATGGATCTGGAGCGAGAGAAGGGCATCACCATCAAGGCCCGCGCCGTGCGACTGGCATACGTCGCCGCCGACGGCCTGACTTACGGGCTCAACCTCATCGACACACCAGGCCACGTCGACTTCAGCTACGAGGTCAGCCGCTCGCTGCAGGCATGTGAAGGGGCCGTCCTGGTCATCGACGCGGCCCAGGGCATCGAGGCCCAGACATTGGCCAATGTCCATCTCGCGCTCGCCCAGGGCTTGGTCATCGTGCCGGTCATCAACAAGATCGACCTGCCGTCGGCTCAACCGGACCTGGTCCTCGAAGAACTGGAGAACGTGCTGGCGATACCGCGCGACGAGGTCATCCTGGTCTCGGCCAAGGAAGGCACCAACGTGGAGCAGGTGCTGGAGGCCGTCGTGCAGCGCGTTCCGGCGCCAGGCGGAGACCCCGCGGCTCCGTTGCAGGGTCTCATCTTCGACTCCCATTACGACGTCTACAAGGGCGTCGTAGCGTACGTTCGGATCGCCAGCGGGAGACTCCATGAACACGAGTCCATCCGGGTGATGGCCTCGGGCGCAGAGGTGGAGATCCTGGAGCTGGGAGTGTTCCGGCCGCAGCCCAGCCCGGTCGGGGAGCTCGGGCCAGGCGAGGTCGGCTATGTCGCGACCGGTCTCAAGAGCGTGCGTGACTGTCAGGTGGGGGACACGCTGACTTCTGCCGCCCGGCCGGCGGCGTCGCCGCTGCCGGGCTACGAACCTGCCAAACCGCTCGTCTTCGCGGGCATCTATCCGTTGCGCGGTGAGGACTACGGTGAGCTTCGTGAGGCGCTGGACAAGCTGCACCTGAACGATGCCTCCATCAGCTTCCAGGCCGAATCGTCGGTCGCGCTCGGATTCGGCTTCCGCTGTGGCTTCCTCGGGCTGCTCCATATGGAGATCATCCAGGAGCGTCTGGAACGGGAGTTCGCGCTCGACCTCATCGCTTCGGCGCCGTCGGTCGCCTACCGCGTCACCCTGGCCAACGGCCGGGGTGAGATAGACGTCGACAATCCGTCACGGCTGCCCGAGCCCAACGACAGGGAGGTCATCGCGGAGCCCTGGGTGCGCGCCAGCATCATCACCCCCAGCCAGTACATCGGCACGCTCATCGAGTTGGCGACCAACTCCCGGGGCACTTTCGAGGGCATGGAGTACCTGGATGTCCAGCGCGTGCTGCTCACCTTCCAGGTGCCGCTGGCCGAGATGATCGTCGACTTCTACGACCAGCTGAAGAGCCGGAGCCAGGGTTATGCGTCGCTGGACTACGAGGCCATCGGCTACCGGCCGGGCGAGTTGGTCAAGCTGGATGTCCTGGTGGCGGGCGAGCCGGTCGATGCTCTTTCGCTCATCGTCCATCGCGACCGTGCCGCAGCGGCGGGCCGTTCGCTGGTCGAAAAGCTCAAGCAGCTGATCCCCCGCCAGATGTTCGAAGTGCCCATCCAGGCGGCCGTCGGCTCGCACGTCATCGCTCGAGAGACGATCCGGGCGATGCGCAAGAATGTGCTGGCCAAGTGCTACGGTGGCGACATCACCCGCAAGCGCAAGCTACTGGAAAAGCAGCGCGAAGGGAAGCAGCGCATGAAGCGGGTGGGGTCGGTCGAGATACCGCAGGAGGCGTTCCTGGCAGTACTCCGAAGCGGGGAGGCGAGCTGATGGAAGACACGCTGCGTTTCCTCATCGTCATCGCCTTGGTCGGCCTGCTGCTCCTGCTGCGCTTCGATGCCCAGCGCTTCGGGACGGCCGAGTACGACGACGAGACCGCGGACGGCGGCGTTCGGCCCTGGTTGCGCCGCCTGGCCTGGTACAGCCTCGGCGCGGTCCTCATCTACGCCGTCTTTCGCGTCCACCCGCAGCCCATCTCCGTGCTTCACCTGGACCTCGGACGGGACCGCCAACTGTCCATCGGCCTGGGCCTGTTGCTCGGTCTGCTGGGCACCAGTCTGGCGTTCGCCTTCGCCTGGTGGCGATACCGTCGTTTCCGGCTGCCCCCTGCGCGCCACTATCCCGGTGCGGCCGTGAATGTCATCGGCACCGCGGTGCTCGACGAGGCGCTCTTCCGCGGCATCATCCTGGGGCTGCTGCTCAGCTTCAGCTGGCCGGTCGAGCTCGCCATCGCCTTCCAGGCTGCTTTCTACGGCCTCGCCACCAGACTCGGGGCACCGGGGCGTAGTCGCGGCATGTTGATCATCTCGGTCGGCATCGGCGCGGTGGCCGGATCCCTGACGGTCCAGACGTTGGGTATCGGAGCCGCCATCGTGGGCCACGCGATGACGCGTTTCGCCATCGTCCTGGCCACCGGACACGCTGGTCAGGTGCGGCCGTCGGGCCGCGAGCCGGAGGAGCTGCTGGGGCGGACCATGCCGCCCGACGGCTGGGAGGTCGTCACTGACAGAGCCAACGCCGCGACCGATGCCGACCCCGCCAGTGATGCCCATGGCGAGCAGGGAGGACTTCGCCCGGTCCGACCGGGCTAGGCGTGGACCATCTGCCGGCGGCCTTGATGCCACCGCCCGTGGCGCTCTATATCCATGTGCCGTTCTGCATCTCGATCTGCCCCTACTGTGACTTCGTCGTCTACGCCGGCCGCGAAGCCCGGGGCGAACGGAGCAGGCTGACCGCCTTCCTGGCGGCACTCCACGTCGAGCTCGACCTTCGGGCTGATCTCCTGGCGGCCCAGAACGCCGGTCAGCCCAGGCCGCCACTGCGAAGCGTCTACCTGGGCGGTGGGACACCATCGCTGCTTTCGGCGCCTCAGGTCACTGATCTCCTCGACCATGTCGCGCGCCGGTATGGCTTGGCGGCCGACGCTGAGGTCACCATCGAGGTCAACCCGGGGCCGGCGGACCGCGGTGACCTTCGGGGTTACCGAGCTGCTGGCGTCGGTCGGGTGAGCATCGGAGTGCAGAGCCTGCAGGCAAGCGAGCTGCGCACCCTCGGTCGGCGTCACAGCGCCGCTGATGTGGCAGCGACGGTCGATCTCGCCCGCGCGGCGGCCTTTGACAGTGTCAGCATCGATCTCCTGTACGACATCCCAGGGCAGACGCTCGAGACATGGTCGGCCACGCTGCATATGGCTCTCGGCCTGGCGGTCGACCACGTGTCGGCCTATGCGCTGGCCCTGGATGACCCGGCGGCGGAGGGCCTGACCGGCATCCTCGGTGACCACCGACCGGTCCGGGCCGGAGCGCGAGCATGGCGCGACAGGGTACGTCCAGGCCAGGATGAGGATCGGGCGGCCGAGATGTATGAGCTCGCGAGCGATCGCCTGGAGGGCGCCGGCCTGGCTGGCTACGAGCTCTCGAACTGGGCCCGGGCAGGCCACGAGGGTCGCCACAACCTGGTGTACTGGCAGCGCGAGCCGTACGCGGGCCTGGGGCCGGGCGCACATGCCTTCGACGGCGCCGGTCGGCGCACTTGGACGGCGGCCAGTCTGGCGGACTATCTTGGCGTGCTCACGCCGGCGCATCGGGTGGCAGCGTCATTGCCGGTCGGCGGAGGGGAGCTGATCGACGACTCCACAGCCGTAGCTGAAGCGGCCATCCTGGGTCTCCGCCTCCGACAAGGCATCCCGGTCGAGCTGGCCAGGCATCCTGGGGTCAGCGCTGGCCTGGCCTGGGGCATGTCGCACGGACTGCTCGAGCGGGTCGTGACCCGGGTACGCCTGACACCACGCGGCAGGCTCCTGGCCGATGAGGTCTTCGCCCGCCTGTTGCCCGCCGGCGCGACGGCGTCGCGTCGCGAAGCGGCCGCGTGAACGGGGCCGGACCGCGCAAGCCAGCGCGCCTCAGGCCGGGCGACACGGTCGCTCTGGTGGCTCCGGCTTCGCCCTGGGAGAACCGCAGTGAGATGCTGCGCGCTGTTCGGGGCCTGGAAGGGTGGGGCCTGAAGGTCAAGCCGGGCGCTCACGTGGATGATCGGGATGGGTACCTGGCCGGCCGTGATGAGGACCGGGCAGCCGATCTCAATAGCGCCTTCGCTGATCCAGAGGTGAGCGCTGTCATCTGTCTGCAGGGCGGATACGGCAGCGCACGTCTGTTGCCGCTCCTGGAACGCGAGGTCATCGCCGCGAACCCGAAGGCACTGTGTGGCTATTCGGACATCACGTCGCTCCACCTGGCGATCGAGGCCTGGAGCGACACCATCACCTTCTATTCCAACGGCGCCAGCGGGGTGGGCTCATCGGACACGTCCGCTTTCTCCAAGGCCACGATGCACCGCGCACTCTTCAGTGACGAGCCATTCGGCGCCATCCCGGCCGATCCCGAAGACGCCTGGATCCGAACCATCAGCGGCGGCGTCGCGCACGGTCGCTTGACGGGCGGATGCCTGACGCTGGTGCAGGCCACGCTGGGCACGCCCATCGAGATCAAGACCGAGGGCCGCATCCTCTATCTGGAAGATCTGGACATGCACAGCTACACCATGGATAGCATCCTGACCCACTTGCGTAACGCCGGGAAGTTGGACGGTTGCGCGGGCATCGTCGTTGGCCAGCTGAAGAACGTGGGCTGGCGGGAGGACTTCGCATCGTTCATGCAGGACCGATCGGTGGAGGACGTGCTGGAGGATCTGCTCGGGCCGCTGGGAGTGCCCTGCATCTACGGCCTGCCCATCGGTCACGGCAAACATCACGCCACCGTGCCCCACGGCGCGATGGCGACACTGGATGCCGACGCTGGGACCCTGTCCGTGGACGAGGTGGTGACGGCGGACCCCTAGAGCTCGCGAGCCGGCACAGCTTGCAGGGTGGCCCGTCAGCCGCCCGGGATGTCAGCGATACTAGGACCCGATGCAACGCGCCCGAGCCGTAGGGTCGCCGCCGTATCCAGCGGGGCGTCTGCGCCCTCCGGCGCCGAGGTGGCAGGCGGGTCTGCGCCCTCCGGCGCCGAGGTGGCAGGCGCGTCCCTACCGCCACCGCTCCCGCCGACACGGCAGGCTCGATGCACGGCTCGTCACCGTCGTCGCCGCTCTGGCGGTGCTGATCTCGCTGGCTGCGGTGGCCGGGTCGTCGCCGGCCCTGCCGCCCCCGGCCGCACCGCCCATCCGCGCCATCG